>JBBSIY010000089.1:0-10728 GCA_038257785.1 Lysobacterales bacterium | reverse complement strand
GGGGCGCGCTGAGTCCGGCGCGCTTGGTGCGCTGCTTGCCAACCTTGCACGCACGCTGATGATGCTTGATCGACTGGAGGAAGCGAAACCGCTCGCCGAACGCGCGGTCGATCTAGTGGGCCGCCTCACAGGTGAAGATACGCCGGACTACGCTGGCGTATTGCTGACACGCGCCGATGTCGCGCTCGCGCAACAGCATTTGGACGATGCTCACGCGCTTGCAACGCGTGCCGACGCGATCATGCGCAGCAAGCTCGGCGACGCGCATCCGCTGGTGCGCCGGGCTGAACTCACACTTGCGAATATCGATGCGGCGCGCGGCGTTGCCGATGCAGCGCAGCGCCTTGATGCACTTGCGGTCGAACTGTTGAAAGCTCCGCCGCTATTGCGGCGCCTAGCCGTGCGCTCATCCCTTTGGGCAGCTGAAGCTTGGTGGCGACAGGGCCAGCCGGACCGCGCGCTGCGCAGCGCAAACGCTGCATCGACAGCGGCCAACTCGCTACAGATTGCGCCGTCCGAGCGGTTAGAAATCGATTTTTGGCTAGCGTTGAGCGCTCGGAAGACGGCCGAGGCAAGCTCGACGCTTTCCCAGCTAGAAGCGGCGCTTGGCCGCGACCACCGCCGCATGATGGCGCTGCGACGGCTGCTTGATTCCGCGAGCGCGCTTCCTGCCGCCGGCACTGGCAGCACGAAGCGCGTCTAAACCCTACTCGGCTGGTTTGGCTTTAGCGGCGGCTTTCGCGAAGTCGCCGGCCGCGAATACAGAGAACGTTGCCGGATCGATATGTTTGCGCATCGCAGCGTTGACGACCTCAGGCGTCAGCGCGGCGAGCTTGGCGTCAAGTTCGCCGCTCCAGGCCATCGTGCGATCCAAGTAGGCATTATTCGACAGCGCGAACAGCAGCGAGCCATCCTCACCACGCGAGCGCTCACGTGCCTTTAGCAAGCCATCAATCGCGTCCTTCAGCTCGTCGGCCGATATGCCCTCTTTCAGCAGCAGCGCGAGCTCTTCGCGAAAAGCCGCCTCGACGCGAACAATGTTTTCTGGCGCAGCAATCGCAAACAGCAGCTGGCTCGCAGCAAGATCGATCGAGTCAGCACGAAACTGCGACGCCACGCTGTAGCTCAGACCATCCTTCTGCCGCACGCGATCCGCTAAGCGAGACTTCAACGAGCCGCCGCCAAATACGTAATAGCCGGCAGTGAGAGCGGCGTAGTCGGGATGGCTGTCATCCATCGCCAAGCCGGCCGCCATCAGGATGATGGCGTTGGCTTTATCGGGCGTCTCAAAACGCTGCTGCGTCGCGGCTAAGTCGGTGTAGGGATCAGCAATTCGCACAAACGGTTTGGCGGTTGTCCATCCGCCAAAACGCGCGTCAAGGTCGGCCTTGGTGGCTGCCACATCGAAATCGCCCACTAACGTAATTTCGCCGTTGCCCGCGCCGTGAAAGTCAGCAGCAAACTTCCGCGCACTGGCGACGCTTACCTGCTTTAAGTCATCCAGCTGTTCGTCGAACGTAGCCGCATAGCGCGGATGGCCTTTGGGCCATTCATTGCCATAACGAGACAGCGCTTGGCTGGCGATGGCGTTAGGTTCCGTGCGACTGGACTCAACACCGGTGATCGACTGCGTGCGCAGCTGCTCCAGCTCGGATTCCGGGAACGTCGAGTTCTTCATCAACTCTTCAATAAGCTCAATCAGCGCGGGCAGATGCTCGCGCGTGGTGTTGGCGCTCACTCGCAAATTTTGCGCATCGCCGCCTATCGACAGCTGCGCTTTAAGTTCATCCAAGCGCCGGGCGATGTCTTCGCGGCTGTACTTCTGACTGCCACGCGTCAACATGGAGGCAGCAAACTCCGCCGCCTGCGATTTGCCCATCACCTGATCGGCCGTGCCGAAACGCAGATTCATCGACAGCAAAACGGTGCTGCCACGGGTTTGCTTCGACAGCAGCACCAGCTCAGTGCCATTGGCGAGCATGGCGAGCTCGGTCCGCGCATCGATATTGCTCGGGCTCGGCTCGAACACCTCCCCCGCCGCCATCGCCTCGCGCCCGACATAGCCATCCACAAGGCTGGCTACCGAAGGGGCTTCGGTAATTTCAGTGCGGTCAGGCGAGGCGGTTGGAATGAACTGGCCGAAGGTGCGATTGGCCGGCTTCAAATAGTCAGTGGCGACGCGATTGACGTCGGCAACGGTGACGCTTTCAACCAGATCACGCTGCACAAAAAACAACCGCCAGTCGCCTTGCGCAATGGCTTCAGACAGCGACATCGCCAGCCGATTAGCGTCGTTCATTGTCAGCTCTACATCTTTCAGCAGGCGCCGCTTGGTGTCGGCGACTTCCTGCTCGGAGAACGGCGCATCTTTGCGTCCTTCGATAAGCTCGATGAGCTTCGGCCTAAGGGCATCGACCGAGCTTTCCTTCGGCACTTCGGCCAAGAACATCATGTAGCCCGGCTCGGCGAGTGCGAAACCAAAGCCAGTCACGAACGTCGCCAGCTTATTCTCGACCAAGGCTTTGTGCAGACGGCCCGTGGGTGTGTCGCCAAGTGCGGAGAGCATCACATCCAGCGCGGCAAAATCTGGGTGACCCCCCGCCGGGCCGTGGTAGGCCAGCGCGACGTAGGCGGTTTCGCCCACGCGTCGCACGGTGACTTCGCGTTCGCCATCCTGAGTGGGCTCACGCGTGTAGGTTAGAACCAGTGGCGTGGCGGGTTTGGGAATTTTTCCGAACGCTGCAACAACTTCAGTAAGGGCACGCGCTGGGTCGATACGGCCGGCCACCAGCAGCGTCGCGTTGTCCGGACGGTAGTGGTCACGATAAAAGGCCTGCAGTCGCTCGATCGGCAGGTTCTCAATATCAGCACGTGCGCCAATTGTTGAGTTGCCGTAGTTGTGCCACAGATGCGCAATCGACCCGACGCGACTCATGAGCACGCGCACCGGATTGTTCTCACCCGACTCCATTTCGTTGCGCACAACGGTCATCTCGGAATCGAGATCCTTGCTCGCAACGAAGCTGTTGACCATGCGGTCAGCCTCGAGGCCGAGCATCCAGCGCAGCGTTTCATCGCTGGCGGTAAAGCTGCCGAAGTAGTTGGTGCGATCAAGCCAAGTGCTGGCGTTATAGCCGACGCCGCGCTTTTTCAATTCGCCCGGTATATCGCCATGCGTCGGCGTGCCCTTAAACAACATGTGCTCGAGCAAATGCGCCATGCCGGTTTCGCCGTAGTTCTCGTGGCGCGAGCCAACCATATAGGTAATGTTGACCGTGACTGTCGGCTTGGTCGCGTCAGGGAAGATCAGCACGCGCAAGCCGTTGTCGAGCTGGTACTCGCTAATGCCTTCGACGCTGGGGCCGGCCGTCACTCCTTTTGGCAAATCCAGCGCACGAAGCGGTGCACAAAGCAGGCTAAACACAGCAATAGCGCCGAAACCGACGCGAAGCAAAACAGACATCAGGACTCCTTAAAAAGCGGACGACGCGCGAGACGCATAACAGCCAGCGCCGCTGCCGCAGATGAGCGGACCAATTAGCATGCCGCAATCGCAGCATCGGCGAAACATGCCATAGGTATAGGCAGCGACCCACTGGGGCAGTGATACTGCCGCTAGAAGACTGGTGGAGTGGCGATCAATTCATGCGGATGTTTTGCCGTGTAGCGCTACGGTTAGGGCTGCTCGTATCGGCCATGCTGGTCTCGGCAACAAGCACTGCCGAAACAACGCCGCAAATTGCCCTCAATATTGCTGATCAGGGTGCCCCGGCGTTTCAGGCATTCAGCAGCAAGGACGGGCTGTCGGATGAAATTTGGAGCACCGTCGGCATCGATGGTGACGGTTTCGTGTGGGCGGGATCTGCGTCATCGCTGGCGCACTTCGACGGCTATCGCTGGACGCTGGATCCGCTGGCCAACGCGCAGAGCCTAGTTCGCGACATGGTCTCGGACGAGCAAGGCACGCTTTGGGCGATCTTCGAGGGTGAGGGCCTCGCTAGCTATGACGGCAAGGGCTGGAGCCTCAGCGGTGAACAGGCGTTCTTCCATCGTTTCTCCAAGACGGTCGACGCTGCCGGGCGCAGCATTATTGAGGTGGGTTCCGATCATGGTCTGCTGAGGTTGGTTGACGGTACCTGGCTGCCTGACCCCGCCAGCGACTCGCCGGCAGGCAACGCAATCGTCATCAAGACGGCGCGGACGCGGACGCTGTTCGGCGGCCCTCGCGAGTGGCGCGCGATCAACTCGGACGATCTCTGGTTCCGCGAAGTCCCCGCCGGCAAGCCGCCCGGTCCGTGGCAGCGCTACGCCGGCGACACATTCAAGGGCTTTTTTTTCACCGATCTAGTCAGCACGCACGATCGCGGTCGTGAAGAGCTGTGGGTGCTGAGCTACGGCAATGGCCTGGTTCGACTACGCGATGACGGCGTACGCATGTGGCGCGCGGAAAATGGCGAGCTACCTAGCGAAGCGATCTACTCAGCGATCAGCACCCACAGCGCCGATGGCGAACGCACGATGTGGCTCGCGTCGCGCGCCGGGCTGTTGCGCTTTCGCGGCGACGACCTTCGCGTGTTCAGCCGACGCGATGGCCTGCCGTCCGACGCCGTGCGCGGCATGTATCTACAAAAGTCCGCCGAAGGCATTGACATCCTGTGGCTGGCAACCGAGGGCGGAATTGCACGCGCCGCGCTGACGCCCAGTCAATGGCAGACAGTTTCGCTGCTGGGGCAGAGCGAAAATGGCGTGTTCGGGCTGATGGTAGAGCCCAACGGCAGCGGCGGCGAGCGCCTTTGGGTGGGCAGCTCAAAAGAGGGGCTGGCCGTGCTTGAAGCCGGCCAATGGCAGTATTTGAATGCGCGCAACGGCAGGCTGCCGGGCTCGTCAGTTCGACAAGTGTGGCGACTAACGGGACCGAACGACGACACCTGGCGAATCGTGAGTCTGCTGGGCCACCCCTTGCTTCGGATGGACGAGACTCTCAGCGCAACAGCGATACCCACACCGTGGCCCATTCGTCGCAACGAGGCCGCGACATCGGCCCTGTCGCGACGCCACAACGGACAGCGCGAACTTTGGTTCGGCACCCTGCACAGCGACGCGTATCGCTTAGTGGATGACCAGTGGCAGCGATTCGGAATCGCCGGTGAGCCAGCGGGGCTAGCATTCACCGGCTTAATCGAGCAAATCGATGAGCAAGGCAGATCGTGGCTTTGGGCTGCCACTAACCGCGGCATCGCACGCTTTGACGGCCAGCAGTTCGAGCTGATTTCCGCGACACTCGGCCTGCCTTCGGGCGGCTATCGTGGGATCACGCTGATTGATGAAGGCTTGCCTGATCAAGGATCGCCTGATCAAGGATCGCCTGATCAAGGATCGCCTGATGCCGGATCGCCGAAGCAAGGATCGTCGCGGGAACGAGCGCGGCAGGTGCTGTGGGCGAGCAGCAATCGAAACGGTGTGGTGCGGCTGGATGTCAGTGTGCCGCTGCAGCCTTCTATGTTGCCAGTTGCCGACATTCCAGCAGCGCCCGATCCGACGGTGTACAGCGTCGTTGAGGATGCTATCGGCCGCGTTTACATCTGCTCCAACAACGGCGTGCAGCAACTCACACCAAAAGAGCCGACCGGGTTCACCTCACGCGTGTTCCGCCGCCGCGACGGCCTGATCCATGACGAGTGCAATACAAACTCGCAGCTGGTCGACACCCACGACCGCTACTGGGTAGGGACCCTCGGAGGCTTGAGCGTCTTTGACCCCAGTGTTCAAGTCAGCAGTGATCACACGACGCCAAAAGTGTTGCACTTCACCGCCGTGCGTGTTGACGGGCAACCGATTGAGATCAACGCCGCAAACGAGCTATCGATTCGCAACGGATCCCGCGAGCTGCGCATCGACTACACCTTGTTGACCGGTCTGCACGAAGATGGCTCGATGTATCGCACGCAGCTGATCGGCTACGAGCTGGGTCCCGGCGAGTGGACTGCTGAGCACAGCCGCAGCTTTACCGACTTGTCACCTGGCAACTATCGCCTGCGGGTAGAGGCGCGTGATTATGCCGGCACGGCTAGCCCTGGCGGCGAGTTAACGTTCGAGATTGAGCCGCTTTGGTGGCAGCAGCCGATCACTCGTGTGCTGCTCGTCAGCCTGCTGAGCCTAATAGCGTTCGGATTAGTCATGCTCTACAACCGCAGTCTTCGCCTGCGTCAGCTCAAACTGGCTCGCATGGTGCAAGCGCGAACGCGCGAGCTCAACGAAGCCAACCTCCGATTGACCGAACTGTCATACGTCGATCCGTTGACGGGACTTGCCAATCGTCGTCGTCTCATGGAGGTGATTGCTGCGGCGCTATCACGCGCACGCGCTCAGTCGCGACCGATCGGACTGATCGTGCTCGACGTCGATCACTTCAAGGCCTACAACGACCGCCACGGGCATCTCGCCGGTGATGCCGCGTTGCGAGCAGTGGCTCAAGCCTTGGAGACGGCAACGCGAAATCAAGATTTAGTCACCCGATTTGGTGGCGAGGAGTTCGCCTGTCTACTGCTCGATGCTGACACCGCGACCGTCACGCGCATTGCGGAGCGAATGCGGGCGCTGGTTGAGGCGTTGCCACCACGGGCGCTGGGCAATGACACCCATACAATTACGATCAGCGCGGGCGCTGTCAGTCGCGTGCCTGTCGAGGATGAAAGCGCAGACAGCCTGCTCCACGATGCCGACATGGCGCTCTATCGAGCGAAACACGGCGGCCGCAATCAGGTGCAGGCGCACCGCGAAGGCTAGTCGACGCGAATAGTGCTCGACGACTTGTGCTCCACGGGCAGCGCTGCGCGGCCAGGGGCGTCTCTTCTCGGTCTGACCGCGAAGCCGCTCACGTTGGTAAGCGCCGCGCGAATCGAATGTCCCTGTCGCGCGCTCCTATTTCTGGTCATAGGGCATTTCGCCCTTACGCGGGGTTAGGTCATGCGCGCGTTTTTTCAATCCAAAATAGTGGTTTCACTACTGGTGCTTTCCGCGCTGCCCACTTGCGCACTGGAGGTCAACGCGAAGTTGTACCGACGTGCCGTCGCGCATCTGCGTGGTACTCGATCAACGGTCAGAGACCGCGAGTGCCGAGCAGGCACTTTCGCCGTTGGGCAGCGAGGGCGGCGCGCATTTAGGTCATCGCTGGCTGCCGTTTGCGTCGCCTGATGCCAGTGCACAAAGCGCCGGCGTCGCCCGCTTTCTGGGCGGATTGGGTCGCGTTCTGCATTGACTCATGCTTAGCCCCACGATAGCGGCAGCGAGCCAAGTGCAGGCATGATGCTGCGGTGCAGCAAATGGCTCGGCGACCGCCTTGTTTAAACCCTCCTCAATACTCTCCTGATGGAAACGCCCATGAAGTCGATTCGCCCGCTTGCAGTAGCGATTGCTCTCGCAATGTCCGCGTCTGCCGCCGCTCAACAGGCACCCACAGCGCCCGATGATGACGGGGCACGTACTCTGGATACCCTCATAGTCACGGCGCAACGTCGATCCGAAGACGTGCAGGAGGTACCGCTATCGATTTCGGTAATTGAGCCCGAAGTCATTCGCGATATCACCGCAGCGGCGCCCGATATCTTGGTGCTCGGCGGAAGAATTCCTAGCGTTCACGCGGAGTCGTCCTTCGGTCGAACATTTCCGCGGTTTTACATTCGCGGATTGGGTAACACCGACTTCGACTTGAACGCCAATCAGCCGATTTCGATGGTCTACGACGATGTGGTGCTGGAGAACCCAACGCTGAAGGGCTTCCCGATTTTTGATCTTGATCGCATCGAAGTTCTGCGCGGACCGCAGGGCACTTTGTTTGGTCGCAACACGCCCGGCGGCGTGCTCAAGTTCGAATCAGTCCGACCGGACTTTGACTCCGAAGGCTACGTGCGGCTTGGATACGGTCGTTTCGACACGATCACCGCCGAAGCGGCGCAGAATATTGCGCTCAACGAGACATCTGCGCTGCGCGTGTCCGGGCTTTATCAGGAGCGTGGCGACGTCGCGCGCAACACCGTGGTCAGCAACGACGGTCGCGGTGACTTCGACGAGAACGCGGTGCGCGTGCAGTGGCTGCTGCGACCAGGCAGCGATTTTGAGGCACTTTTTCAGGTTCGCGCCCGCAGCATGAATGGCGGATCGGCGATCTTCCGCGCCAACGGCGTGCAGCAGGGCAGCAATCGGCTTGTTCCCGGCTTGAATCGGTTCGAACTGGCGCAGGATGCGCGGGCCGATCTGGATGTCGAGACCTTGGGCGGCAGCGCCAAGCTCACGTGGGACTTCGATGGCTTCCGTCTGCTGTCGATCAGCGCGTACGAGTCGGTCAACATGTTTGCGCGTGGCGACGTTGACGGTGGGTTCGGCGCTGCGTTTGCGCCGCCGCAGGGGCCAGGCATCATTCCGTTTCCCGCAGAGTCCGGCGACGGCATACCCTTTCATCGCCAGCTGACGCAAGAGCTGCGCGTTGAGTCCGCCAGCGACGGTCCGCTCGATTGGCAGGCCGGCTTCTTCTATTTCGATGAAACGTTGAAGCTCGATAACATCAACTACGACACCTTCTCCGCCAGCGCCATCAACGGCATCGCTCGTCAGCGGCAGGAAACCCAGGCGATGGCCCTGTTTGGCAACGTGGGCTACGCGCTTAACGGGCAGTGGCATGTGGGTGCCGGCCTGCGCTACACGCAGGACGATAAAGAGTTCACCGCCCAACGACTGCTGTCGCCGATTGGTGCTGGAGCCTTAGCGCCGATCAACGTTAGCCCGTCTGACAATAACCTCAGCGGCGATCTGAGCCTGAACTTTGCCGCCAGCGACACCGTCAACTACTACGCCCGCCTCGCCACTGCCTACCGCGCGCCGTCCATTCAAGGCCGTCTCCTGTTCGGCGACGCCGTGTCGGTAGCCGAGTCAGAGGAAATCACATCATTTGAGATCGGCAGCAAGGCAGAGCTGTTTGATCGTCGAGCGCGACTGGGCTTTTCGCTGTATCGCTACAACCTCGACGACGCGCAGCTCACGGCGGTGGGCGGCACCACCAATTTCAATACCTTGATTAATGCCAATCGCGTGCGCGGAGACGGTGCTGAGCTTGATTTTGAGGCGCTGATTGGCGATTACCTCACCTTCAGCAGCGGCATCTCCTACAACCGCACCGAGATTCAGGACAGCGCTCTGTTCGTGCAGCCCTGCGGCAGTCCCTGCACCGTGCTTGACCCGTCCGCCGGACCTGGGCTGGTCAGTATCGACGGCAACTCGCTGCCGCAGTCGCCGAGACGGATCGCTAACCTTGCTCTGAGCTATGTACGTCCGGTTGGCGATGGCGAGCTGCAGCTCAGTACCGATTGGTCGCATCGGAGTGAGGTCAATTTCTTCCTCTACGAGAACCGCGAGTTTGTCGGCGCGGCGTTGACCGAAGGCGGCGTGCGGGTTGGCTACGGCTGGGACAACAATCGCTATCAGCTGAGCGCTTACGGCCGCAACATTACCGATCGTAAAGTCGCCGTTGGCGGTGTCGATTTCAACAACCTCACGGTGTTCTTGAACGAGCCGCGCACCTACGGCGTGCAGTTCGAACTGCGTCACTAAGACCGCGCGTGGCCCACGAAAGGGCCGGCAGACGTTGCCGGCCCTTTTGCTTTTGACTGGCTAAGGATTACGCTGCTGCTCCTGATGTTAGAGGAGTTGGCGATGGCCGCGTTGCTAGTGTATTTGTTGATGGGTATCGGGCTGCTCCTGCTGTGTGTGATCACCTACAGCTACGCACGGTCCACTCGCAAACAGGTTCGCTGCACAGGCTGCGGCGAAGTGGTCCGAATGGAGCATGATCGCGTCTCGAACTGTCCTTCCTGCGGAGCGACGCTATGAGCAGACCCAATCCATTTGACCCCGACAACGCGCCGCAGCCGGCTGTGCGTGAAGAACTACTTGCTGGGCAGCGGCCGCCTGTTGAAGTGGGCAAGGTGCTAGTCACTGCCGGCGATGGCTTCGACGGGTATGAAATCATCAATTACCAAGGCATCTGCTGGGGCATTTCGGTGCGCTCAAAGGATGTTGGGCAGGACTGCATGATGGGCTGCAAAGGCCTGACTGGCGGCGAACTCGACAGCTATGCGCAACTTGGCGATGAAGCGCGTCAACGCGCCTTGCACAAAATGTTCAGCGCGGCCAAACGACAGCGCGCCAACGCGGTAATTAATTTTCGATTTGAGTTCACCCCCAGCCAAGGCGGCACCGGCTCGGTGGTGGCGCATGGAACGGGCGTCGTCATCAAGCCCATTCCTGACTATCTGCCGCTAGGCGCCGCGGGCGCGCTGCTGCGCGACATAGCCGATAGTCTAAGCAAACAGCAATGATCCCAGCGCTGCGGATCGGCGCCTGGCGACTGCGCTGGCTGCATCTGCGCTACGCGTGGCCAGTCCGCTGGGCCCATCATCCACTGTGCCAACGGCACGCGCATGAAACCTGGCGAATTGGCCAGATGTTTGTCTGCAAGGGTTGCCTGTCGCTCGCTACGGGACTCGTCGCCGGCAGCGTAGTGGTGCTCGTCTATGGCGGCGCTTGGTGCGTATGGGCACTGGCACTGCTCGGCCCGCTGACCTTTGTGCCGTCGTGGCCATCTATCTATCACCGCCTGCCGCGCGCGCTTCGCAATGTGCTGCGCGCCGCGGCTGGTGCATTCGTCGCGCTGAGCGCTTGGGTAGTAGCGCAGTG
>JBBSIY010000088.1:0-10818 GCA_038257785.1 Lysobacterales bacterium | reverse complement strand
CTGGTGCATGGCGCGCTGCATAAATGAGCGTACCGCCAGCATCGCCCTGGCGGTTGTGCAATGCGAACAGGGCGCGCTCGGCGTCGGCGTTTCCCGCCGCGCAATCAAGGTCATCAATGCAGATCAAGTCAAGCGCGGGCTGCGCATCAAGCATCGGCGCTGCGTGCTCGGCCAGCGCCGTCAGCGACAAATACGCCACCCGCTTACCCTTCGCGTCGGCTTCGGCCGCACTGGCTAACAGCAAATGCGACTTGCCACTGCCGGCAGGTCCACTCACATATACGCGCTCGCCATTGGCTATTGCTGAGCGCAGCAGGCTTGGCTCCGGCGCGTCTGCCGGCAGGAAGCGCTCAAACCGCTGTTCGGGCGGAAAGCGCAGCGGTAGCGGCATTTGTTTGACCGCACTCATGCGGTCGGGTTGGCTGCACTCGAGTCGTTAGTGACGACGGACACATCCACCATATCGGCTGCCGGCGGTTCCACGGCACTTGCTCTGCTTGCGGTCGGCGAGACAATCAGCACCGAGTTTGACCCGCCATAGAGCGCGCTAGCGGTGTATTGCTCGTGCGCATAGCGCAGCAGCACCATCACGATGGCAGCCACCGGCAGCGCCAGCAGCACGCCAAGAAATCCAAACAGCTGACCGCCAGCCATGATCGCGAAGATCACCGCGACCGGATGCATCCCGATCCTGTCGCCGACCAGCCATGGCGTCAGCACAAAGCTCTCGATGGTCTGACCAAAGGCGAACACGGCCAGCACGAGGCCCACATGCAGCCAGTCGCCGTGCTGCACCAGGGTTGCAATCAGCGCCGCGCCTACGCCAACGATAGCGCCGAGGTATGGGATGAAGCTCACCACGCCTGCAAGCATGCCAATCAACAGCGCAAGATCGACGCCGACAAATGCAAGACCCAGCGAATAGATCGCGCCGAGCGACAGCATTACTGACAGCTGTCCGCGAAGGAATGACGACAGCACCGTGTCCGACTGCGCCGCTAGGCGACTAACCACCGGCTCGACTGCGCGCGGCAGCAGCATCCGCACGCGCTCGACCATGACGTCCCAATCGCGCAGCAGATAAAACGTCACCACGGGCACCAAGAGGAAGTTGGTCAGCCACAGCACCACGGCCATGCCGGACTTCGAAATTCCACCGACCAGCGCGGCAGCAAAGCCGCCGGCCTGCTGCCAGTGGCCTTTCAACACATCGACGATGCTGGTCAGCTCGAAGCCGTCAATATCGAATCCTGTCTGCGCCTCGATCCAAGGCAGCGCCGTGTTCTGTCCCCACGCCAGATACACCGGCAGGCGCTCGACGAACTTGCTGATCTGGCGCTCGACCATCGGCACCAGCAGAAGCACAAACAGGGTGATCGCCAGCGTCATCAGCGTGAACACCACGCAGACCGCCGCCGTACGCGACAGCTTTTTTGTCTCTAAACGGTCTACCAGCGGATCGCCCAAATAGGCCAACAGCGCGGCGGCGGCGAACGGCGTCAGGATCGGGGCCAACAGGTACAGCGCTCCGCCTAGCAACAGCGTGAGTGCTACCAGCTGCCATTTTTGTATATCACTCATGACTCAACCTCACCGACAGATGGCTTCCACAAAATGTGCGCTCAGCGACACGTCATTTCAAAGCAGGATTTCAAAGCAGGCGGAATCGCTGTACCTCCTGCGCCCGCGACTGCTCATCATCGCCTGATGGATCGAGCGCTATGTCGCGGCCAGATTCTGCGCGCTCATCGCGCTGCAGCAGCCCGATGCCGCTGGCGCTGCGTTCAAATCCCTGCATGCCGGTCGCCAGCTCCAGCGTCATCGTCAGCGCATCGCCTTCCGTCCCTATAAGGGTCACGTCGCGAACCGTCGGCATGCGTTTAAGCTGGCCCATCAAGCGCGCGTAGTCTTCTGCGGAGCCAACCCCGGCCACGCGAACGCTGAAGCTGCCGGGCGAGCCCGCCGACGCAAGATCGGCCGCGTAGCGAGCTGCTAGCGCGCTGGCCGCCAAATCTGCACCAGCCGCGAGCGGCGTCGCTGAATCAGCATCGGTCACCCGCTTTTGCGTCAGCACTTCACCATCCTGGAGCACCTGCCACTCGGCTGCCCAGCCGCTGCCTTCGCGAAACAAGCGTCCCATCAACACGGTATTGCTCTGATAGCGCTGGGTCGCCTGCGCAGCACTCTGGCTGTCCATCGCCCATACTCTGGCAGCATCAATAAACTGCTGATCTTCAAGATCAAGCAGCGGATAGGTTAGCCGCAGCCCGCGCTGACGCGCTCGGCTGGTCAGCGCAGTCACCGCCTGCGCTTGCGCGCTGCCCAGCAGGCGCGGGCCGCGACCATCGTCAATCGCTAGCCAAACTACCGGCTGTGGTCTGGGTTCTGGCCACAGCATGCGACCCGCCGAGCTGAGCGCGCGATCCACCGCACCCGCATCAAAGCGCGCAATCAGCACGGTGCGAGTGTCGCTAACGCCATCCACATTCGCCACCGACTGCCGATAGCGGTACTGCTGCAGCCACGTCGTTGCCTCCGTCAGCGCAGGCGTAAGCTGGGGATCAGTCGCTGCCGCTTGATCACCGGTGCGCTGCACAAACACCGCCGCCAGCGCCGCCGGCAGCGCCGCCACTCGATCCGCTTCTGACTGCGTGGCCACAGCGACCTCGCCCTCAAACGGGTCCGCCGACTGCGCCTGCAGCCCCGCACTTAGCGTTAAGCCAATTAGCCATCCCACTAGCGCCATGCTGATTCGCATCGCTCGCTTTCCTTTTAAGAGTCGAGGCATGTTGAGAGTCTGGGCATGGTGCCGAATGCTGACCCGGTCGTCCATGCGCCGTCGCGCCGCACGTAGGCCCAAGGCCTTCGCCTGTTAAACTTCGCACTCTTTGACGCCACGCCGGACGCACTGTGACCCAGGCCGTAACGCCCCTGACCTACCGCGATGCCGGGGTCGATATCGACGCCGGCAATACTGTCGTCGAGCGCATTAAACCGCTGGTTAAGCGCAGCTTCCGACCCGAGGTGATGGGTAGCCTCGGCGGCTTCGGTGCGCTGTTCAATTTAACCGGTAAGTATCGCGAACCGGTGCTGGTGTCGGGCACCGATGGCGTCGGCACCAAGCTCAAGCTAGCGCAGCAGCTGGGGCGTCACGACAGCATCGGCATTGATTTGGTGGGCATGTGCGTCAACGACGTGCTGGTGCAGGGGGCTGAGCCGCTGTTTTTCCTCGACTACTTCGCCACCGGCAAACTGGAAGTCGACACAGCAGTTGCCGTCGTCGGCGGCATCGCGCGCGGCTGCGAGCTCTCCGGCTGTGCGCTGATCGGCGGCGAAACCGCCGAAATGCCCGACATGTATCCGCCCGGCGAATATGACCTTGCTGGGTTCTGCGTAGGCGCGGTCGAAAAATCGGCCTTGCTCGACGGCCAGCGCGTCAAAGCCGGCAACGTGCTGATCGGCATTGGCTCTAGCGGCCCGCACGCCAACGGCTATTCGCTAATTCGGCGCATTTTGGATCGCGCCGGCCGACCCCTGGATCTTGACATCGGCGGCGTGAGCCTCGCCGATGCGCTTATGGAGCCGACTCGGCTTTATGTCAAACCGATCCTTGAGCTGATCAAGCAGCACTCCATTAACGCCATGGCGCACATCACCGGTGGTGGGCTCAGCGAGAACATCATTCGAGTAGTGCCCGAAGGTCTTGCGCTGAGCATCGAATCATCGAGTTGGAAGCTGCCGCCAGTGTTTGAGTGGCTACAGCGCGAGGGCAATGTTGCCGACAGTGAAATGTGGCGCACCTTCAACTGCGGCATCGGCTATGTGCTGATTGCCGACGCCAATGACTGTGCGGCTATCGAGCAATCCCTAGATGGATTTGATCTCCCGCACTGGCGAATCGGCCAAGTGACGAGGGCTGATAGCGACGAGCGCGTCCAGATCCGCTGACGCGCCCTGGTCACGACGTGTCATCTCTTACACGAGTGGCCGTGCTGGCGTCCGGCCGGGGCAGCAATTTCGCCGCGCTGCTAGAAGGCTCGCGATCGGGCCAGCTAGCGATTAGTTTGGTCGGCGCGTTCTCCGATAAACCGAATGCCGGCGTGCTGGAGCGCGCCCGCGCTGCCGGCGTCCACGCCACGGCGATTGCGCCGCGAGACTTCGCAGATCGGGACGCACACGAGACCGCGCTGTTCGCGGCCATCGACGCGGTTCAGCCCGACCTCATCGTCTGTGCCGGATACATGCGCATCCTCAGCGCAGCTCACGTGCTCATGCGTTCACACATGATGATCAATATCCACCCTTCACTTTTACCGCGTCATCGCGGTTTGCATACGCACCAGCGCGCCATTGACGCGGGCGACCGCGAACACGGTGCCAGCGTGCATTTTGTAACCGCTGAGCTAGATGGTGGACCGGTGATTGCGCAGGCGCGGGTGCCGGTTTTGCCTGAGGATGACGCCGTGGCTCTCGCGAATCGTGTGCTGGCGCGCGAGCACCCGCTGCTGTGTGCCAGCGTAGGGCTGCTCGCGAACAAGCGCGTCACCCTGCGCAACGGCAGCATCTGTTTCGACGAGCAGCCCTTACAGATACCGCTCGACCTCGACGCACTGGGCGCGCTGCACGGCATCCACCTGCCGGACGGTGAGCGAACGCACGGAGCAACCGCATGACTTGGCAAGCACGCTGCGGCGCGACGCTGCTGGCAATCGTATTCAGTGTCAGCACGGCGCAGGCCAGCGAGCTGCGGCCATTCAAGGCCATCTACGATGTGTACATCAACGGCAAGATTCAGGGCGAAAGCGAGATGTCGCTAGTCGAGGAATCGCCCGACCTATGGCTGCACACGGTCGAAGCCAAAGGCACACGCGGCATAGCGCGAATGTCGGGCTTTGCGGCGACGCAAACGACGCAGTTTCGTGAGATCAACGGCCGACCGCAGATGCAGTCGGCAATGTCGCGCAGCGAGTTGCTGATTCGCAGCCGCGCGATCACGACGACGTTTGATTGGCAATCTGGCGTTGCCCGCTGGGAAGGCGATCTCAAGGCCGACCGCCGCAGCCCGACCCCGCTAACCGACGACGCGGTGAATGCGGGCTTGCTCAACCTGCTGCTAGCCGTAGACAGCGCAAAAGCCGAACCGTCAGCGGTCCTGCGCTACCGACTGTTTGATCGCGGCAGCGCAGATGATGTCGACTACGTTGTCGGCAAGACCGAGGCCATCAACGTGCCAGCCGGCACGTTTGACGCGGTAAGCCTGCTCGGCAACCGTCCAAGCAAAAATAAGGTCATCACCGCTTGGTACGCCGCCGCGCTTCCGCCAACCCCAGTGCGTCTGTTACAGATCGAGAAAGACAAACCGTCCTACGAGCTTCAACTGCGGTCGCTTAGCCAGTAGCCCGATTCTTCTCAGACGTTTGAGCTGCGCGTATAGGTAGGCGTTTCTTTTACGCCGTCGGCGAGCGGTTCCCGCAGGCCGACGGCGATCCCGTCAATCAGTTCGGCAATCGTCGAATGCGCGCCCCCAGCGAGCCGAGCTTCTCTTCGATATTTTCGTAGCCGCGATCGATGTGATAGATGCGGTCTACTAGCGTGTCGCCACGCGCGACTAAGCCAGCCAAAACCAAGCTGGCGGAGGCGCGCAGATCGGTCGCCATGACCGGCGCGGCGCTCAAATGGTCAACGCCGCGAATGATCGCCGACTTGCCTTCAACGCGAATATCAGCGCCTAAGCGCTGAAGCTCCTGCACATGCATGAAGCGATTCTCGAACACCGTCTCGGTGACGATGCCAACGCCTTCGGCCACCGCATTCATCGCCACAAACTGCGCCTGCATATCGGTTGGAAATGCCGGGTACGGAGCGGTTGTCAAATTGACGGCGCGCGGGCGTTTGCCACGCATATCCACTTCGATGGTGTCGATGGTGGTGTTGACGTGTGCGCCAGCCTCTTCCAGCTTGACCAGCACCGCATCAAGTGTGTCTGAGCGCGCGCGCTTGGCGAGCACGCGGCCGCCGGTCATTGCGGCGGCCACCAAAAAGGTGCCAGTTTCAATGCGGTCGGGCAGCACATCATAACGACAGCCATTCAAGCGTTCGACGCCGTCGATCACTAAGGTCGCCGTGCCCGCGCCGCTAATCTTGGCGCCCATCGCATTCAGGCAGTTCGCGAGATCCACAACCTCCGGCTCCTGCGCAGCGTTCTCAATCACCGTTGTTCCGCTGGCCAGGGTTGCCGCCATCATGATGTTTTCGGTACCCGTGACGGTGACCAAGTCCATCACGATGCGCGCACCGCGCAGTCGCGTTGCGCGCGCGCGGATATAGCCGCCCTCCACGCTGATATCGGCACCGAGCGCAGCCAGCCCGCGAATATGCTGATCAACCGGACGCGAGCCGATGGCGCAGCCGCCTGGCAACGAAACGTCGGCGCGGCCGAACCGCGCCAGCAGCGGGCCCAGCACTAGGATCGACGCGCGCATGGTTTTCACTAAGTCGTACGGCGCGTAGTAGCGATCCGCTGGTCGCGAGTCGAGATGAATACGCATGCGGTCGTCGATGGCCAGATCAACGCCCATCTGGCCGAGCAGCTCCATCGTGGTGGTGACGTCGTGCAAATGCGGCACGTTGCCGATGTCCATCGGGCCGTCGGCGAGCAGACCCGCTGCCAAAATCGGCAGCACGGCATTTTTAGCACCCGAAATAATGATGTCGCCGTTGATCGGCTCACCGCCAGAAATCAGAATGCCGGCCATTAGCGCTGACCCTGCGCTTCGAGCGGGGTCAAGGTTTTTAGCGACAGCGCGTGAATCTCGCCGCCCATGCGTTCGCCCAAGGTGGCGTACACGAGCCGGTGGCGAGCCAGCGGCAGCTTGCCGGCAAACGACGGGCTGACTACGACGGCCTCGAAGTGCACACCGTCGTCGCCCTGCACGTCGACATCGGCATCCGGCAGTCCGGCTTGAATCAATTGGCGCAGCGTGGGTGCATCCATGTGGGCTCTCGTATGGGAGGTGAACGCGCGGCCTGAACGGTTGCTCGTCCGGCTGGCTCGTCCGACTGGACGACGCTGGCGCTGCGTTAGAATGGTGGCTTAAGTGTAATCCATGGCGTCGCCGCCGACATCCGGCGACACGTGGCCCCTGCCCTTCTGGAATGCCTCATCACCGCATGAATGCCCAATTGCAGCCGCTGCGGCCGCCGACGCCCACCAATCTTGATTCTGACGATGCGCTAATTGATAGCGGTCGTCGGGTGCTCGACATAGAGACGCGCGCGCTGCAGGCCATGCGACCGTGTATCGACGCGCAGTTCGCTGCCGCCTGCCGACTCATTCTTGCCTGCCGCGGGCGGCTCGTGGCCATCGGCATGGGTAAATCAGGGCACATCGCGCGCAAGCTCGCCGCCACCATGGCATCGACGGGCACGCCCGCCATCTATGTGCACCCGGGCGAAGCGAGCCACGGCGATCTCGGCATGATTACCGACGGCGACGTCGTACTGGCGCTGTCCAACTCCGGTGAAACCGACGAAGTGCTGACCATCGTTCCGGCCATTCGGCGTCAGGGCAACCCGGTCATCGCAATGACCGGTCGCACGCAGTCCACGCTAGCCAAGCTTGCCGATGTGCACCTGGACGTCAGCGTTGCGGAAGAAGCCTGCCCGCTCGGCCTTGCGCCGACCTCGAGCACCACGGCGGCGCTGGTGATGGGTGATGCGCTCGCCGTCGCGCTGCTGGAAGCGCGTGGCTTTACTGCTGAAGACTTCGCTCGCTCGCACCCTGCTGGCGCGCTGGGTCGTCGCCTGCTGCTGCACATCGCCGACATCATGCACAGCGGCGATGCCGTGCCGCGCGTGGCTGCCAGCGCTTCACTTAGCGATGCGGTGGTGGAAATGAGCCGCAAGCGGCTTGGCATGACCGCGGTGGTGGATGCGGACAATCGCCTGCTCGGCGTGTTCACCGACGGCGATTTGCGTCGCGCGCTTGATGAAACTCGCTTCGAGCCGCGCAGCACGCCGGTGATTGACGCGATGACCCAATCGCCGAAAACCATTCGCGCCGAACGCCTCGCAGTGGAAGCCGCTCGACTAATGGAAGAGCACAAAATCAACGGCCTCATCGTGGTGGACGCCGAGCAGCGCGTCGTCGGTGCCCTGAATATTCACGACCTGCTGCGGGCGCGCGTCGTTTGAGTCGCTTGGACACCAGCAGATCCAACCTGTTCGAGCTGCCACCTGCCGCAGCAGTGGAGGCGGCGAAGCGGGTGCGGTTGCTGGCCTTGGATGTGGATGGCACGCTCACCGACGGCAAGCTCACGTTCGCTAGCGACGGCGTCGAGCTCAAGTCGTTCGACGTGCACGACGGTATGGGCCTGCGACTGCTGCGCGATGCCGGCATCGCGGTGGCGATGATCACCGCGCGCAGCAGCGATACTGTCGCGCGGCGCGCCAGCGATCTGGGTATCGGAAATCTGGTACAGGGCAGCAAAAACAAAGCTGACAGCCTGCGCGCGGTCTGCGCCGAGCTGGGCATTGCGCCACTGTCGGTCGCCTTCATGGGCGACGACCTGCCCGACCTGCCGGCGATGGCGATCTGCGGCCTCGCCATCGCGCCAGCAAACGCTCACGCGTGGGTGCGAACGGCGGTGGCTTGGACAACCCGCGCCAGCGGCGGCAGCGGTGCGGTGCGCGAGGTCTGCGATGGCTTGCTCGCCGCGCAAGGGCTAGCGGCGGGCGCACTAGAGCGCTTTCGAGGCGCATGAACTCGCCGCGCCGTTTCGCCGCCGCGCTGTTGGCGCTGGTCGCTGCGGTGAGCAGCCTATGGGTATGGCAAATGCGCAGTGACGACGGCCCGCCGATGATGGTTGGGCCGCCACGTTCTGACTATCTTCTCTACGACTTTGAACTGGTTGCGCTGGATGAAGTAGGCAAGGAGTCCTTCATGGCTTCCGGCCCGCGCCTGACACGCCATCCCAACCTCGGCACGCTGGATATCGAAACGCCACAGTTCAGCTCGCCTGACGCCTCTGGCGATGTGTGGACAAGCTCGGCCAAGCGCGCATGGGTCAACAAGGAAGGGTCCGAACTGCGCATGCTCGGCGCGGCGGAAGTGCGCGGCCCGTCCACTGACAAACTGGAGCCCATCCTGCTGCGCAGCGAGTCGCTGACTGTGTTTCCGCGCGAAAACCGAGTGGTGACCGAAGCGGCGGTGACCGTGACTGAACCCGGCTCTATACTCACCGCCACGGGCATGCGCGCCAATCTCGATACGCAGCGTGTCGAACTCCTTTCAGACGTACACATTCACTATGAAGGCCGCCAATTCAATGCCCGCACGAGCACCCTCAGTAAGCCTTAAGGCTGCCGCGCTGCTGCTGGCGACCGCTGCATCAAGCGCCAGCGCGCTGCAGAGTGATCGCGAGAAGGCGATGGACATTGGCGCCGACAGCACGCTTGCTGATTTGGGCGAAAATGGCTCAGCCGTGCTCAGCGGCAACGTACGTATTTCTCAAGGCACGCTCATTATTGAATCGGACAAGGCGACCGTCGTTCGCAAGCAAGGCGCTATCGACACTGCCCGGCTCGAAGGTGCCCCCGCGCGCCTACAGCAAGACCTTGACGCAGGTGGTCGGATGAACGCACGCGCTCGCAACATCGACTACGACGTAAGCAATGAAGTCTTGCTGCTCACCGGCAGCGTGGTGGTCACACAGCCTGAAGGTGACGTTCGCGGCGAGCGCATTCGCTACGACCTCAAAAGTGGACGCCTAGAAGGCGGTGGGGGCCGGGTGCAAATGACCATCCCGCCGCGCGCTGCAAAACCAGCGGCGCCCAACGGCTGATGTTGGTCGCACGCGGCCTGCGCAAACGCTACCGTTCGCGCGAAGTCGTCAAAGATTTTGGCCTCGCCCTAGACGCTGGCGAGGTCGTCGGCTTGCTCGGCCCAAATGGCGCGGGCAAGACGACCTGTTTCTACATGATTGTCGGCCTAGTCCCCGCCGACGCCGGACATATCTTGCTCGATGGCGAAGACATCACGCGCCGCCCGATGCACGAGCGAGCGAAGCGCGGCGTCGGATACCTGCCGCAAGAGCCGTCAGTTTTTCGTAAGCTGAGCGTCGCCGATAACGTGATGGCCATTCTCGAGCTACGTCGCGATCTCGACGCAGCGGGTCGCCGTCGTGAAATGGATGGTCTGCTAGAAGAGTTACAAATCACCCATGTCGCAGACCAGCTGGGTGCCTCGCTGTCTGGCGGCGAGCGCCGACGGGTCGAGATCGCCCGCGCGCTCGCCGGCAAGCCGCGGCTAATGCTGCTCGACGAGCCGTTTGCCGGCGTCGATCCGATTTCAGTGGGCGAAATCCAGAAAATCGTGCGCCATCTGAAGGACCGCGGTATCGGTGTATTGATCACCGACCACAACGTGCGCGAGACGCTGGGAATTTGCGATCGCGCCTACATCCTTAGCGACGGCCGCGTGCTGGCCCAGGGCACGCCCGATGACGTACTCGCCGATGCCGACGTGCGGCGCGTATATCTCGGCGATAGCTTCAAGATGTGAGGCTGCTTCAGTGAACCTCAGACCGTGAGCCTGATTCAGTGAGAATGGCCCCGTGAATATGAAGCCCGGGCTACAGCTGCGTCTTGGCCAAAGCCTCACTCTGACGCCGCAGCTGCAGCAGGCCATTCGCCTGTTGCAACTTTCCAGCATTGAACTGGAGGCAGAGATCACGCTGGCGCTAGAGAGCAACCCGCTGCTCGAAACGTGCGACGACGATGGCCCCGAGCGCCCAGACGAGATACCGGCGACGCCAACCG
>JBBSIY010000087.1:0-10921 GCA_038257785.1 Lysobacterales bacterium | reverse complement strand
CTGACGATGTGCGGGACGGGCTCTTGTGTTGCAAAGCGCAGCGATACGCGACCCCGCGCGGCTGCGACGACCTCGCCTAGCGCTGGTTTGCTGGCCAAGCGATAAAGCCAGGCTGCACCCACCGCGTAGTCCAGCACTGCGCCCGATTCAGTCAGATAGTCGTGGAGTCCGGCTGGCGCGCCATCGCGACGCAGAAGCACGTAGTTGCTGCCGCTCGTTTCGACCGCGTCGCGCCATGCATCCGCCGGGTTGCGTTTGGCTTTAACTGCATCGGCGAGCGCGGGGTCGTACCAAGTGGTGACAAACGCCGCGCCGGAAAATTCCGCATGCGCACTCGCATACGGTGTCGCGATCAGTACGCGATCAGCGGGGCTGCGCCTCTGTCGCCAATACTCGGCAACCACCCGCTCTGGCGCAAAGTCGTCGAGAAGTGCAGACGGGTCGTCGGGTGAGTACGCGCTCGTCGCGCCTGCTGCCAGTACCCATGAAGCGCTGGGCTGTAGCGCCAGCTGCAGCAAAACCGCTAGCGCGCATGCCCAAACAGTCAATCGTCGCCAATCCGCCACGGCAACGCCGGCCAACAGCACGGGGATCAGCAAGGTAAGCGCGGGCACCGTATAGCGCAGATATTGGACTTGGCTAAACGGCAGCAGCCAAGCGGCTAGCGCTACCACCAGCAAGGCGCGTAGGCGGGTATCAACAGCCGCGCCTATGCAGCCGAAAGCCAGCAGAATAAGCGCCACGCCGCCTGCGCCGCGGGGCAAGCCGGCCTCGTGATATGACGCTGCGTCAAACGTCAGCCAAAACGGCGTCGCAAGGCTTACGCCGTGATGCCAGCGAGAGTCCACCAGATCGTCTATCGGTGCCCATGGCGATGCGAACACGCTGTTGTATAGCGGCAAGACGGGATTGCCGGCCAATACCCACGCAAAGGTGTAGCTCGCGCCACCTATCAACAGCGCTAGCACCAGTGAGGCAGGCACGGCGCGCCACGGTACGCTGCCGCGCCAGCGCCACAGCAGCAATAGACCCAGCGGTCCAGCAAAGGCGAGGTTCACGATCTTGCTGCCGATCAGCATCGCCGCTAGACCTGCTGCGCACAGCAGCGTGGCGCGATCTGGCGTCGTCGGCGCGCGCATGATTAACAGGCCGAGCGCAGCGACCAGCATCGCGCTGAACGTCTCGGTCTGCATGCCCATCGTCAGCGAGCTAACAATCGGCAGGCTGATGTAGAGCATCGCCGCCAGCCACGGCAGCGCGCCGCGCAGGCCGATGGTTTGGCCCAGACGCACAATCAGCCAAGCGGTAGTCGTGAGCCACGCCGCATTCAGTGCGCCGACGCCTTCGCGGCCTGCCAGCAACTGCAGCACGCCGTAGTGCACATCGGTGAGCCACGGTGCGAGGCTCCAGACCTGCGAACCCACATCCATCCGGTAGTAGCCCAGCGTTTGCAGCTGCCAACCAAGCTGCAGATGGAAGGCCAGATCGTCGGCCGACATGACCGGCAGCCACGCAGGCATGCACGCCAACCAGAGCACCGCGACGGTGGCTGCGCTGGACTTGGGTGATTCGCGCGTTGCCGCAGTCAGCGTACGGCCAAGATGCATCAGGTGCGCAGCAATTTGCCGGTGGCGCAACAGGTAGATCACCAGCAGCATGCCGAGCATCGCCCGCTGCGAAAAAATCGGCAAGGCCATCAGCCAGGCTAGCGTACCCATCAACACGCCGCTGCCGATCAGCATCGCGAACCAAGGAGAATCGTCTACCGCTACCTCAGTTGCACGTCCAGCGGCCGCGGGCGAACCGGGTGCCGTCACAATCAGGCTGCCGACACCGATTCCAGCAAGCAGCAGCGCAACCGTTGCAACGACGGCGAGGCCGTGGAAGTACAGCATCGTCAGCAGCAATACGGCACCGATGCCAAACGCCATCGGGCGACGCAGCATGCGCGCCAGCAGCGCACCGACCAGCAGGGCTGCGATCCATCGCGGCAGCGCAACCATCCCGACCTCGACCAGCTGAGGCGCCCACGGCGGGTAGAACAGGAGCCCGCCCGCTACGAGTGCAATGCCGATCAACAGGGCGGTGCGTTGCAACAGGGGCATGGCGTGGATGCTGAGCGGAAGTGGCGCAGTATAATTCGCCGATGCGTACCTACCGACCCTTTCAGTTCACCGTAGTAGGCCTAAACCCGTGCTGCTCAAGTCGCGTGTTGCCTTGGTGAGCGAGGTGAGGTTTCCCACGCAGGCGCAGTCGCCAGCCCGCATCGCCGTGGTCATGCCCTGCTACCGCGTCGGTGCACAGGTGCTCGATCTGCTGGCTAGCATTGGCGCGGAGGTTTGGCGCATTTATGCGGTGGACGATGCCTGTCCAGACGGCTCGGGCGACCTGATTGCCGCGCAGTGCGTTGATGCGCGCGTCGTCGTGCTGCGCAATGCCGTCAATCAAGGGGTTGGCGGTGCCGTGCTGCATGGCTACCGTCAGGCGCTGATGGATGGCGCTGATGTGATCGTCAAAATCGACGGCGACGGGCAGATGGATCCGGCGCTGATACCTGCCTTCGTTGCGCCGATCCTGAGTGGAGAGGCGGACTACAGCAAGGGCAACCGGTTCTATGACCTCGCGCAGATCGGCCGCATGCCGGGCATGCGAATTTTTGGCAACGCCATGCTCTCGTTTATGGCCAAGCTGTCGACCGGCTATTGGGACATCTTCGACCCCACCAATGGCTACACCGCGATCCATGCCGAAGCCGCGCGCTTGCTTCCGGTTGATCGCATCAGCCAGCGCTATTTCTTCGAGACCGATCTGCTGTTCCGACTCAACACGTTTCGCGCCGTCGTCGTGGATATTCCGATGGAGGCGCGCTACGGCGATGAGGTCAGCCACCTGAAGATCAGCCGCATATTGGGTGAGTTTCTGTGGAAGCATGCGCGCAACTTCTGCAAGCGGCTTTTCTACAACTACTACCTGCGCGACATGTCGGTTGCCTCGCTGGAGCTGGTGCTCGGATCCGCCATGTTGCTATTCGGGGTCACGTTCGGCGCATGGCAATGGCACCAATCAACGCTCGCAGGCATCACCACGCCCGCCGGCACCGTCATGCTCGCCGCGCTGCCGGCGCTGATGGGACTGCAATTTCTGCTCGCGTTTCTCGGCTATGACATCGCCTCGGTGCCCCGACGCAGCGTGTGGCCGTCTCGGCTCGGGCGGGAAGCGGCCGCTTGAAGCGCTGGTTGGCGCTGCCCGTCGTGCGGCAGGGCGGCACTTATGGTGTGGTCGGAGTGGCGCAGTTTCTGCTGGATTGGGTGATCTATGTCGCCTTCACGCACGCAGGAATGACGGTTGTGGTCGCCAATGTTCTGGCCCGTATCGGCGGGGCATCGGCAGGGTTTGTGCTTAACGGCGCGGTGACATTTCGCGACCAACACGGCGCGCGCCTTGGCTGGCGTCGATTCAGCAAGTTCGCCATTTCGTGGTCGGTGCTAACGCTGTTCAGCACGATCGCATTGGTTGCAATAAATGCCGCTCAAGGATTGCAGGCTTCTTGGCTGGGTAAGCCTCTAGTAGACGTGGCGCTGGCTGGCGCGGGGTTTTTGCTTGCGCGCCGCTGGATTTATCGTTGATCGCTTCCCGCGCAGATCTGCTTCAGCGCCGCCCATCAGCAGCGAGTCGATGGCGTCGGGTCAGTCGCGCCTACGCGGGCGGCCGATGAGAGCGTTGCTCGACAAGCTGCAGGAACCCGAGGTCGCCGGTTGTCCGGTTGATGGCACCGAGCGCTTCGATGCGCATCGCGCCGTGCTCAAGCGCAAAGCCATGATTCGATCGGTGTTCGACGAATTCCACGCCCTGTTCAACCAGCTCGACCAGCGCTACTTCAGCGGTGAGGGCCTTCGGGTCGAGCTAGGTGCTGGGGTGTATCCGATTCGCGAAACCGTTGCCGATGTCATCGCGACCGACATCGTCGCGGCACCGCATTTGGATCGCGTGCTGGACGCGGGCAACATGGATCTGGCTGACGCCAGCGTTCGCGCGTTTTTTTTGCAAAACGTCTTCCATCATTTCCCGAATCCCGGACAGTTTTTTGCCGAGCTCGAACGCACCCTAACGCCCGGTGGCGGAGCGGTGCTGATTGAGCCGGCGGCTGGTCCTTTCGCTGCGTGGATCTATCCACGTCTGTTCGCGTCGGAGGGTTACGATCGCAAAGCTGCGGGCTGGGAGAGCGCGGTCGGCGGGCCAATGAGCGGCGCTAACCAGGCGCTCAGCCATCTCGTGTTTGATCGCGATGTGCAGCGTTTCCAAGCCGAGCATCCGCGCCTCGAGATCATCCATCGCGATGTACTGAGCAACTGGCCGCGCTACCTGATCAGCGGAGGGCTGAACTTCCGGCCGCTGCTGCCGGCGTGGATGGCTGGCGCGGTTCGGTTGGCCGAGCGCGTGCTATGGCCGCTGCGTGGGCTGTTGGGCCTGCATCGGGTGATCGTTCTGCGCCGGCGGCGCGAGTCGGAATGAACAGCAAGGTTGTCAGTACCTTCGCGCGCTACGTCGGCGTCCAGCTGCTTGCGTATGCGATCGACATGGGCACGTTTCTGTTCGCCATATGGCTTGGCAGCGGACCATTGACGGCCAACGTGTTTGGCAAACTGCTGGCCGGTGGATTCGCATTTTTCGCCCACCGACGATTAACCTTTGGCGTGCATGACCAGCCCGGAGCGGCGGGGCAGCTGCTGCGCTATGCCGCGCTGCTGGCGCTCAACGTGCCGTTGTCCAGCGCGGTGCTGGCCCTGCTTTTGCCGTGGATCGAGCCGCCAGTCCTCGCGAAGTTCATTGCCGATGTTCTGTGCGTGGGAATCACGTTCGTGCTCTCACGGCAGCTGGTGTTTCGGCCGAAACCACCCGTCCTGCCGGTCGACCCGTGAGGACCGATGCCGGCCGCAACGATGCCGCGCGCCCATCGGGGCGGATTGGCGTGACCGGTGCTAGCGGTTACATCGGCGGCGCACTCACGATGCGTGCGAAGCATGACGGTTCGGAGGTGGTGGCGCTGGGGCGTCGCGCTGCGTCAGGAAGTGCAGAGTGGCGCGTCGCTGACCTCGCGCAATCGCCGTCGGACGAGCTGCTGGATGGCTTGGACGGCGTGATCCATCTTGCTGCCGACACGACGGGCGGCAATCGCATCGGCGCTGAGGCAGAGCTTGCTTTTGCACGCGCGCTCGCCACTCAGGCGCGGTCGCGCGGCATTGTTTGCGTATTCGTATCGAGTCAGGCAGCGTCGGCCAATGCGCCCAGCGCCTATGGCCGCAGCAAAGCCGCAATCGAGGCCGCCCTCGCCGAGCTTGGTGCCATTTCCATTCGACCCGGGCTAGTCATTGGCGGTGCGGAGGCGGGACTGTTCGGGATGCTTTGTCGATTGGTGCGAAGCGTGCCGCTGCTGCCGCGTCTGTGGCCGGCACCGCTGGTGCAGCCGGTGCATGTGGATGACTTGGCCGCAGCTCTGCTGTTGGCAGTGGCAAAGCCCGCACTGTGCGGTCGCGTGCTGGCGGTGGCGGGACCCGCGCTGCCGTTTCACCAGCTGCTGCAGAAGATCGCTCGCCACCGTGTGCGCCGTCGGCGATTTTCCGTAGTGATTCCGGTGCCGCTACTGCATCTGAGTTTGCGCTTAGCGCGACCGTTCCTCGGGGCAGGGTTCGCGCCTGAGCGGCTTGATTCACTAGTGGGTTTGCCAATGCTGCAGGCCGACGAACACTTGGCCGAGCTTGGAGTTTGCCTACGCCCGCTGGAAGCTGCGTGCGAGCGAGGCGGACGCGGCCGTCGCGCATGGCTGGAGGAGGCGAACGCTCTGACGCGCGGCTTGCTGGGCGTGCCAGCGCCAGCGGGCATGCTGCGCCGCTATGTCCGACTGCTGCGGGCGCGCGGCGTGCAACATCCGCTGCACCTGCACGAGCTGTTGCTCGATCATCCCAGCCTCTTGGCGGCGCTCGATACGCCGAGTCAACGCATATCGTCAGCCGTGGGAAGCCTGCAATGGCGGATGAGCGTTGTGCTGCGTCTGGCCGAGGCGGAGCCGACTTTGGCGGAGCAATTTCTGCTGCGTTCCGATGCGTCCGGATCGCTTGGCCTGCTAAGGAGTCTGTTCGGTGTGGCCTTGCTGGAAGCAAGCGGCCGATGCCAGCGTCCGCTGGCGCGTCGGCTGCTGCGGTCGGCCGGGTGAGGTGAGCATTGCCGAATCTCAGCTGGTGGTTGTAGGCGCGGGGCCAGCGGGCACCAGTGCTGCGCTGGCGCTGCGGGAGCGCGGCCTGCCTGTGCACCTAATCGACGCCGGCGAAGCATCGCCAACCCCGCCACCGGCAGGCAGCTATCTTGAGCATCGTTTCAACGATGTCGAGCAGTGGCGTTGGCTGGTCGGCACGCGCGGCGAAGCGCTTGAGTCCTCGGGGCAGACCTCACCCAAGCTAAGAGTGCCGGGGCTACGCGCGCTGTTCGATGGTTACGCCGTAGCCAATCGGCTGCATGCGCAGGCAAACTTCCAACTGGTTGGCGCGCTGGCCGCCGGTGGGATGTCGACCGCTTGGGGCTGCGGAGTGGCGCGATTTAATGATGCTGAACTCGGCCCGCTGCGGGCGGAACGCACGGCCTTTGACGCCGCTTACGCGCGCGTTGCAGTGCGAATGGGGCTGAGTGGCGCAAGTGACGATCCGCTGCATGCTGAGCTGGGGCTGGATCAATGGTCCGATCCAGCCCTGCCGCTGGATGCCCTGCATGGGCGGATCTGGGCCGCTCGACGACGATTGCCGGATGGGTTTTTGCTCGGTCGCGCCCGCGTTGCCGTGCTCGGCAGTGCGCGGGTCGGACGTGCTGCCTGCGATCAGTCGGGGCTGTGCCTATGGGGCTGTCCGAGCAAAGCGACCTGGTCGGCGGCGCTAGATGCTGAATCCTTGCGTCGCGATCCCGGCGTTCGGTTCGAGTCCGGCGTGCGGGTTGATGCCATCGAAGCGCGGCAAGAGGGAGGCTACTTGCTTTCGTTGGACCATCGAGGACAGCGAAGCCAGCTGCGCGCGGATCGCGTTGTGCTGGCGGCGGGTACGTTAGCCACCACCCGTCTGGTGTGGAACGCGTTGCCCAATAGGCCGACCTCATTGCGGCTGCAGTCGAATCCGATGGCGGCATTTCTGCTCTTGCTGCCAGCCATGCTGGGCAGAGCGCGCGAACCGGCGTTCGGTCTTGCCCAGCTGTCGCATTCGTTTGAGCTTGCGGCGGGCGTCGCAGCTTTCGGCAACTTGTTTTCCACCGCCGGATTGCCAGTGTCCGAATTCGCTCAGCATTTGCCGATGGGTCGTCGCGCCGGCATTCCTCTGCTGCGCGCCTTACTGCCGGCAACTGTGGTGGGCAATGTGTTCCTTTCCGGGGCGCTGTCGGCGCATCGCCTGAGCCTCGACGCCGACGGCAGCATGCAGGTCATTCCCGGCGCGGCGAGCGATCTCGAATTCCGCATGCAGGCAGCAAAATCCCGCGTTGCATCGGCTTATCGAAAGCTGGGCGCTTGGATGTTGCCAGGCAGTTTTGTAGCGGGCGCGCCGGGTGGTGACCTGCACTATGCGGCGACCTTGCCGCACGCCGCTCAGCCCGAGCCGCACCAGTGCGGCATCGACGGTCAGCTATCTGGATTGCCCGGTTTGTACGTCGTTGACGGTGCCGCGCTGCCCGTGCTGCCGGCCAAGCCGCATACGCTGACGATCATGGCCAATGCTGATCGAATTGCGCGGCAAATACCGGCGTAACCGCACAGCGTACTGCCCTAAAGTACGCTGTGCCGTGCCGCGCGACGCGCGGTAGACTGACGCTTCCAATTTAGGTAGCTAGGCTAGAAATGACCGCAACTATCGCCGCCTCTCGTAGCCATTCAAAGCTATATCCCGATGCCGTCGCAGCGCTCAACGGCATACTCGCCGATGGCCAAACCCTCGCCGTGGGCGGATTTGGCCTGTGCGGCATTCCTGAGGCCCTGATCGCGGCCCTGCGCGATTCCGGTGTTAAGAGCCTGACCGCGATTTCGAACAACGCCGGCGTGGATGGCTTCGGCTTGGGCATGCTGCTTGCTACCCGGCAGATCAAGAAAATGATTTCGTCCTATGTCGGGGAGAACAAAGAGTTCGAACGTCAGTATCTGGCGGGTGAGCTGGAGCTTGAGTTCAACCCTCAGGGCACGCTAGCCGAGCGTCTGCGCGCTGGCGGCGCGGGCATCGCCGCGTTCTTTACCCGCACCGGCTACGGCACTATCGTCGCCGAGGGCAAGGAGACGCGCGTGTTCGATGGCCACCACTACGTGCTCGAAACGGCCCTGCATGCCGACGTGTCGCTGATCAAAGCATGGAAGGCAGACAGCGCCGGCAATCTGCTGTTTCGCAAAACCGCACGCAATTTCAACCCCGCGTGCGCGATGGCCGGCAAGGTCTGCGTGGCGGAAGTCGAAGAGCTGGTCGAGGTCGGCACTATCGATCCCGATCACGTTCATCTGGCCGGCATCTACGTGGACCGCATTGTGGTCAACGCGACGCCTGAGAAGCGTATCGAACAGCGCACGGTGCGCGCGGCTTAACGCGCCAGCTGCCCGCTCAACCCAGCGAATCGGCTCGCGAGAGCCGTCACAAACGAACTCAACGGAATCGAAAATCATGCCTTGGTCTCGCGACGAAATGGCGCAACGCGCCGCGCAAGAGCTCACCGATGGTGCCTACGTCAATCTGGGGATCGGCCTGCCAACCTTGGTTGCCAACTTCATTCCCGACGGCATGGACGTGTGGCTACAGTCAGAAAATGGACTACTTGGCATCGGTCCGTTTCCGACTGAAGCCGAAGTCGACGCCGATCTCATCAATGCCGGCAAGCAGACCGTCACCGCGCGCGAAGGCGCTAGCTATTTTGGCAGCCACGACAGCTTCGCGATGATTCGCGGTGGCCATATAGATCTCGCAATTTTGGGCGCGATGCAAGTTACCCACCGCGGCGATCTCGCCAATTGGATGGTGCCCGGCAAGATGGTTAAAGGCATGGGCGGCGCGATGGACTTGGTCGCCGGCGTCAAGCGCGTGGTGGTGCTGATGGAGCACTGCGCGAAGAGTGGCGAGCACAAAATCTTGCCCGAGTGCACCTTGCCATTGACAGGTGTCGGCGTGGTCAATCGCATCATCACCGAGCTCGCGGTGATGGACGTTGAAGAAAACGGACTGGTGCTGCGAGAGCTCGCGCCTGGCGTTACTGAGGACGAACTTCGGCAGAAGACGGGCGTCGCTTTGCTCTAGGAAGAGCGCGTACCGATTGATCTAGCGAGCATATGTGTGATCGCTACGGACTGGGCCGTTCGCTATACGTAATTTGCAGGACAAGATCGATCAGTGGTCGGGCGCCGCAACAGGCCTTTTGCGACATGCTCTCCGACTGTTCTCATCAACACGTGAAGCACCGGCGCAACCGGCAGATCACGCTGCCGGTTGCAGGCCCAGGGCTAGCTTTGAAAGCTCAGTAGTAAAACCCGTACAAAATATCAACGATCTCACCGCTGCCCACTTCTACCAGCAGGAGGTCGCCATCAACGCGCAGCCAGCGACAGCCGTAGGGCGGCACTGTCAGCCCGTAGGTGTCGTAGTTGACGTAATAGTTGGCGCTGAGAAATGCCAGCGGCAGGCGGATACCGATATCCCAGCGATTGTAGGAGTAGCCGCGCGGGTAGTAGTAGCGGCTTGAGGCGCGGTAGCGATGGCCAGTCCAGCCGTGGTTCCAGGTCACGCGCCAGCCATTGTCACGCCAGCTGTTGTAGTGACGACCGCTGTTGTGGCCATAGCCGCCGCCATAGCGATTGTCGTGGCGATAGTTGTTGTCATAGCGGTTGTTGTTGTAGCTACGGCGATCGGTGCGCGGCAGGCTGCGGCGATAGTCGGTGTAGCCGTATCGGTTGTCGTAGCGATTGTTGGATCGCCCGTCGTGGCGGCTGTTGCTGCCGCTATTGCCATGCGCACCGTAGTCGCCGCGATGGCTGCTGTCGTGCGCTACGTTGTCACGGCTCACACGCCCGCCGTTGCCGTAGCCGCCGTTGCCGCCACCGCGGCCGTCGTATCCACCATTGCCGCGCCCGCTATTGCCGTAGTCGCGTGCGCCCGCGTTAGGCACGCCAAAGCCCGAGGTCGCGATGTTCTGACGGCCGTTGTTTTGACGCGCACCTTGGCCGTAGTCAGCGCCACGCGCGGTGCCGCCATTGTTGGAATAGGCTGCGGGTTGATCGCGCTTGCCACCGTCTTGCTGGCGACTGCCGCGATCTTCGCGCGTTACGTTGCGCGACTCGCGCTCAACGCTGCGATTATGTGATTCTTCGCGTGCGCCGGAGCGGCCGCGATCCTGCGCTGTGGCCGGAAGCGCCGCTGCGCCCAGCAGAAGAATCAATGGCGTCGCGAGATACCTGTTCATCCTCTTACCCCTTCACTAAGTCGGCAACGCCGACGTTCGCTAGAGGACGATGGCACCGTGCCCGTCTGCCCTAGCGAAACACAGGATGCGGCGAGTCAGCTGAATGACAGGACTAGGTATTTGTCCACAATGATGGCTTATTCAGGGTGCAGGCAGCCGCTGGGGGCGAACGGTTCAGCGTGCACGCGGCGGCCGGTCGAGCGGGCCGCCGCGGCAGGGTTTAGCAAGTCAGTTCGAGACATCCAGAACGTTACTTGCTCTTTTTCTTCTCTTGCTTCGCCGCACGCTTTTCTTTCAGCGATTTGGCGGGCTCTTTCTTCTCGGTTTTCTTTTGGTCCATGCCTTTGCTCATGGTCGCCTCGTTCTCAGTAGGTGGAATGACGATGGGTGCGGTCACAGCGGGCGCTTCACGGTTGACTCGATTCGCGATGGCGCGCTGTGCGGACAAGTGTAGCGAGGCAGG
>JBBSIY010000086.1:0-10953 GCA_038257785.1 Lysobacterales bacterium | reverse complement strand
CGGCCCACACCCTAGAGGAACGCGCAATGAACAATGACGAAACAATGGCCCCCCCGATGCCGCCGATGGTCGGCCCGAGCGCTGAGGAAAAGCAGTGGGCGATGTTTGCTCACCTGTCTGCGCTGATCGGTTTCTTGATTCCGTTTGGCAACATTCTCGGTCCGCTAGTGATCTGGCAGATTAAGAAAAATGAAATGCCCTATGTCGACGTGCACGGTAAGGAGGCGCTCAACTTCCAGATCACGGTGTTGATTGCTGTCGTAGTTTGCGCTTTGCTCACGGTCATCCTGATCGGCTTGCTGCTGCTGCCAGTGGTCGGCATCGCTGCGCTAGTGCTCACCATCATGGCGGGCATCAAGGCTAACAATGGCGAGGATTACCGCTACCCGTTTACGTTGCGACTGATTAAGTAAGCAACCGACAGATTGTCGACAACGCCCGGCTTGCCGGGCGTTGTTGTTTTTGGGGCATATGTATTCCTGCGGTAGGGGGCAGTCTTTAGCCTGTGTCATCTATTTTTGGTTGGATATCGGCCAGCGCGTCCCCACATGGCATAATCACGCGCTTTTCGCGGTGGGTTCGGGCTGCTCCCGAGTCGCCCAGCGCGGTCAACGGAAGACTTTTGCCTAATGAACTTGCTTGATTTCTTTATCTCCCCTGCGCTGGCGCAAGCCGGCGCGCCGCAGCCGCCGGTTTGGCAGCTGCCCGTGATGCTCGCGTTGTTTTTTGTCGTGTTCTACTTTTTCGTTCTGCGCCCGCAAAGCAAGCGTGCGAAGGAGCATCGTGCAATGCTGGGCGCGCTCTCCAAGGGCGACGAAGTGGTGACCTCTGGCGGTATGCTCGGCAAGGTCACCGACATTGGCGAAGCCTTCATCAGCGTTGAGGTCGGCACCAATGTGGTGATCAAGTTTCAGCGCCAGGCGATCACTGCCGTGCTGCCTAAGGGCACGCTCAAAGCGGTCTAAGACGCCCGTTTGGGCATCTGCAGCGACCTTCCTTCTCCTCTTTCAGCGACTTTCGGGTCGCGACATCGGTAATCCGCATGCTTGAGTTTGCCCGTTGGAAATACGCCTTGGTGGCGCTGCTGGTGCTTGCCAGCGTTCTCTACGCTGTGCCCAACCTGTTTCCGCAGGACCCTGCGGTGCAGGTAAGCGCCACCCGAAATACGGTGGTGGATGCCGCTTTGCAAAGCCGGGTGACGGCTGCGCTGGAGAAAGCCGGCATCGCGATCGGCAGGGCCGAGATTGAAAACGGCAGCGTGTTGGTTCGCTTGCCCAATCCCGAAGCGCAGCTACTGGCGGCTGATCTGCTGCGCAAAGAGTTGAAGGATGGCTATGTGGTGGCGCTGAACCTCGCATCCAACGTGCCGGACTGGATGGTGGCCATTCGCGCTACGCCAATGGTGCTTGGCTTGGATCTGCAGGGTGGCGTGCATTTCTTGATGGAAGTCGATCAGCGCGCCGCCCTAGAGAAGCGCGAGAACGGGTTCGCTGACGATATTCGCGTGCTGCTTCGCGAGAACGATATTCGCTACGTGGTGGTTGATCGCGGGACTAGCGGCATTCAGGTGCAGCTAGCCAAGGCAGACGATCGCAACCGCGCCATGCAGCTGATCGGTCAAGATTTGCCCGAGCTGCTGATCGAAGAAGGCGCTAGCGTCGATGTGATCGCGGGGCGTATCCGTGAGGCGCAGCTCAAGTCAATCACCGATGCCGCGCTTGAGCAAAACATCAGCACCCTGCGCACGCGCATCAACTCCTTGGGCGTTTCCGAGCCGGTCGTGCAGCGCCAGGGCGCGTCGCGGATTGTGGTGCAGCTGCCGGGCGTGCAGGACACCGCGCTGGCGAAGAAAATTCTAGGAGCGACGGCGACGCTGGAGTGGCGCGCGGTGGCTGGCGACGGTTTTTCCGCCGCCTATGACGCCGTGCGTACCGGGCGAGTGCCGCCTGACGCGCGGCTCTATTACCAGCGCCCGCTCAGCGGCGGCGAGCCGCAGCCGATCTTGCTATCGAAGCGCGTCATCGCCTCCGGTGACCAGCTGGTTGAAACTAACTCTGGACTAGATCCGCAGGGCGGTACGCCGATGGTGTCGATTCGTCTCGACAACGTCGGCGGTGCACGCATGCTCGATCACACCACCGATAACGTCGGCAAGCAGATGGGCGTGGTGTTCATTGAGCGTACGCCGGAAACCCGCGTGGTCGATGGCGAAACGGTGCGCACTGTCAAAGTCACCGAAGAGGTGATTTCGGTCGCCACCACGCAAGGCGTGTTTGGCAAGCGCTTCCAGATTACCGGTCTAGAAAGCGCCGCCTATGCAAGCGAGCTAGCACTGCTGATGCGCGCTGGCTCGCTGGCCGCGCCAGTGGACATCGTCGAAGAGCGCGTAATCGGCCCCTCGCTCGGTCAGGCCAATATTGATGCCGGCAAGAATGCCATCGTCATCGGCTTCCTCTCCGTATGCGTGCTGATGATCATTTACTACAAGTTGTTCGGCGTGATCTCAGTGATCGCACTGTTTACTAATTTGTTGATGCTCGCGGCGCTGCTGTCTTTCTTGGACGCCACGCTGACGATGCCCGGAATCGCTGGCCTTGTGCTGACGCTAGGTATGGCCATTGACGGCAACGTGCTGATCATCGAGCGCATCCGCGAAGAGCTGCGCGCGGGCAATACGCCCATCGCCAGCATCAAGGCGGGCTACGAGCGCGCTTGGACGGTCATTCTCGATTCCAACGTCACCAAGCTGGTGGCTTCCTTGGCATTGTTCTCGTTCGGCTCAGGCCCGGTACGCGGTTTTGCCGTTGTGCTCGGCTTAGGCGTGCTCACCTCTATGTTTACCTCGGTGACGGTGAGCAGGGCGTTGGCATCGTTGGTGTACGGCGGGCGCCGCAAGGTGACTCATGTTTCGGTCTAACCATGTTTCGGTCAAACCAAGCTTCGATTTAACAAGCGTCGATTTCAGGAGCGCCGTTCATGGAATTTTTTAATCCCGCAAGCAACGTTCAGTTTATGGCGATCCGCCGCTACACGGTGGCGGTATCGCTGTTGCTGATCCTCATTTCTATCGTCTCGCTGGCGACGCGCGGCCTGAATCTCGCACTCGACTTTACCGGCGGCACGCTGGTCGAAGTCCTCTATGAGCAGCCGGTTGAGCAAGTTGGGGTCAGTACTAAGCTTGAGGCTGCTGGCATTCGCGGCGCGGTTGTGCAGCGTTTCAGCGCGACCAATCTGTCGATTCGTTTGTCGCCTGAGGTAGCAGCAGAAGCGGCCGCCGCCAATGTCGATGTCAACACCGAGTCGAGCCTTGATGATCGCAACGCGGCGGTGGGTCAGAAAGTTCTGGCAGCGCTCTCGACGGGCGGCAGCGAAGTCAGCGTCAAGCGCAGCGAGTTCGTAGGCCCGCAGGTCGGGGCTGAGCTGGCGTACAACGGAATCGTCGCGGTGCTCGTGGTGCTCGCCGGCATCATGATCTACATCGCCATGCGCTTTGAGTGGAAGTTCTCGCTGGCGGTGGTCGCGGGCGAGCTACACGATGTGATTATCGTGCTCGGGTTTTTCTCGCTCACCGGCATGGACTTTGACCTCACCGTGCTGGCGGCGATTCTCGCGGTCGACGGTTACTCGGTGAACGACAAAATCGTCGTGTTCGATCGCGTCCGCGAGCTGTTCCGCTCCTCGCGCAAGGCACCACCAGAAGAAATCTGCAATATCGCGATCAACCAGACGCTGTCGCGCACGATCATGACCTCGTTGACTACGCTGCTGACCGTTGGCGCGCTGTACTTGCTGGGCGGCACCAGCCTTGAAGGCTTCTCGCTTGCGCTGATCATTGGCATCGTCGTCGGCACGCTGTCGTCGATCTTCTTCGCCTGCCCGGTGCTGCTCTCGCTCGGCGTCAGCAAGCAAGACCTGATGCCGAAGGCGCGCGACGAGGCGGAGCTGGCGCGGCGCCCCTGATCAGCGGCGTGCGATCACAGCGTGCGATCACAGCACGCGATCGCGCCGAGCCATCACAACGAATGGCGTGCTTGCACCCGTCGCACAGATTCAGATGAGCATTTGTCTGTCACACATCTGAATCTGTGCCAGAGCGGTGCAGGCAAGTGGGTTACGGCGACTCGTAGCTGATCTGCGTCACCCGGTAAATCATGATGCCGCTTGGCAGACGCGCCTCGAACGTGTCGTCCAAGCGGTGTTTGAGTGCGGCACGGGCAAGTGGTGAGTCAATGCTGATCCAGCCGAGCGCCGCGTTGGTTTCGTCGGGCCCGACGATGCGGTGGCGAGCGCGTGAGCAGTCCTCCGCTTCAAGCTCAAACCAAGCCCCGAAGTAGATCGCAGAGCGGTCGCGCGGTGCTTGCTCAATGACCCGCAGGGTCTCCAATCGGCCGGTCAAATAGCGCACGCGGCGGTCAATTTCGCCGAGCTGCTTCTTGCGATAGCTGTACTCGGCATTTTCTGAGCGATCACCTTCGGCGGCGGCCGCCGACAGAGCAACCACGACCTCCGGTCGGCGCACGCGCCATAGCTCGTCAAGCTCGGCGCGCAGACGCTCGAACCCATCGCGCGTGATGAGCGCGGTCGATGGGCCTGCAGGCGGTCGCCAGCGACCCATCAACCGATCATCGCGAAATCACTCGAGAATCAACCCGCCGGTGAGGCGGGAATATAGTTGAGCGGCGCGTCGGGGCCGATGGGCAATCCGAACGCCAGCCATATCCCAAACATGATGCTCCAGCCGAGCATAAACACCACCGAGTACGGCAGCATGGTGGCGACCAGCGTGCCGATACCGGCTTTGGGCTCGTACTTCTGGAAGAAAGCGATGATCAGCGCGAAGTAGCTCATCATCGGCGAGATGATATTAGTCACGCTGTCGCCGACGCGGTACGCCGTTTGGGTCACCTCAGGCGAGTAGCCGAGCAGCATGAACATCGGCACAAACACGGGTGCCATCAGCGCCCACTTGGCCGATGCGGAGCCCATGAACAAGTTTGCTGTCGCCGTCAGCAGAATAAAGCCGATAAACAGCGGAACCGACGGCAGGCCAATAGAACGCAGCACGTCGGCACCTTCAACGGCGAAGATCAGCCCGAGCTGGGTCCAGTTAAAGAACGCCACGAACTGCGCAGCGAAAAACACCAGTACAAGATAGCCGCCGAGCGTGCTCATGCTGGCACCCATGCCGTTGATCACATCGGTGTCTGATTTGATCGTGCCCGCGCCAACGCCATAGGCGATGCCGGCAATGACGCCGTAAGCAAAGATGATGGCGACGATGCCAGACAGGAACGGCGACTTGAGCAAGTCACCTGTTACCGCGTCGCGTAGAAAGCCAGCCCCCGGCATTGCGCCAACCGGCAAGGTGGCCCACAGCAGCAGCAGGGAAAAACCAAGCGTTGCCAGCACGGCGTAAAGCATGCCGCGCTTCTCCGCCGCTGAGAGCTTCTGCGACTGCGGGTCGTCAGCGTCTATTTGCGCGCTCGGAGTATCGGGAAAGCGTGGCGCGACAATCCGCTCGGTGACGAACCAGCCGAGGCCCGTGATCAGCGGCGTCGAGGCAATCATGAAATACCAGTTAGCCAGCGGGCTAACCGTGTAAGCCGGGTCAACGATCCGCGCCGCTTCCTGCGAAAGCCCTGACAGCAGCGGATCAATCGTGCCGATGAGCAGATTGGCCGAGTAGCCACCCGACACGCCCGCAAATGCAGCCGCCATGCCCAGAATCGGATGTCGGCCGGCAGCAAGGAAGGTCAATCCCGCCAGCGGCACCAGCAGCACATACCCAATTTCGCTGGCCATGTTCGACATCACGCCGGCGAACACCAGAATCGGCGTCAGCAGGACGCGCGGCGATGACAGCACCAGCAATCGCAGTGCGGCACCAATTAATCCGCTGTGCTCGGCCACGCCAATGCCGATCAGCGCCACCAGCACGGTGCCTAGCGGCGCGAAGCTGGTGAAGTTGGTCACCAGCCCAGTGAGGATGCGATGCAAGCCGTCGATACTCAGCAAATTGACCGGTCGTACAGCTTCGCCGGTGGCCGGATGCGCCACGCTTAAGTCGAACTGCGCTGCAATGCCGGACAGCACGATCACAACGAGCGCGAGAATCGCAAACAGCGTCGCCGGATGCGGTAAGGCGTTACCGCCGCGCTCGATGATGGAGAGGAAACGGTCAATTGCCGAACGACGCGGTGCGGTGGGTTCGCTCATGGAATACGCTCTAGTACGATCAGCGTCAGAGTCTAGCAGCGGATGTTCGCGGAGGCTGAGCTTGGCGCGCTAACCCATCACGTGTCATGAGGGCCCAATGAGCACTACCGTCCGCCACAGTGAGCAGGAAGACATCGCCGCCATACACGCGATCTATGCGCAGCCGAGCAACACCGCCTGCACCCTTCAGCTTCCTTACCCGTCAATCGAGCTGTGGCGATCGCGCCTCGGTGGTCAGCGCGATAACTTTTACAGTCTTGTCGCGTGCCGCGACGCGCACGTGGTCGGCCACATCGGCATTGATACGTTTGTCGCGCCCAGACGCAAGCACGCGGCAAACGTCGGCCTTGGCGTTGACGAAACCGCGCGCCGCAGCGGCGTCGGCACCGCTTTGATGAGCGCGGCGCTGGAGCTGTGCCACAACTGGTTAGCGGTGAGCCGCGTTGAGCTCGAAACCTACACCGACAACGCGGCTGCTATAGCGCTGTTTCGAAAGCATGGCTTCGTGATAGAGGGGACAGCGAAGGGATACGCTTTTCGCGCCGGCCACTACGTCGACGTGCATTTGATGGCGCATATGTCGGCAGCCCGAATCGCTTAGCCCGGATGCGCCAGCGCTGCATCCGGGCTGTGGCGCTGGCGAATAGCGAATGCGCCCAACGCAAAGACGCAAAGTAGAGCGCGACGCCAGTGCGAGCATGACTCGTTCAACGAAACCTTTAGAGCGAGCCCAAGGCTAGGCGGCAAAAACTTGCCGGTTTTGGTTTTCTTTGCGTCTTTTGCGTCTTTGCGTTCAACGCGCGGCTACTCGAATCGTTAGCGTCGCTTGCCACCCAACATGCTCCCCAACACCCCGCGCAAAATTTGCCGACCCAGCTGATTGCCCACGGTGCGCATGGCGGATTTGGCAGTGGTTTCGATTGCGCCTTGGCGACGGCCGGTGCCAAACAGCATGTCGCGAAGCCAGCTTTTTTCTTCGGCCGGCTTAGCAACGCTACCGCTTTGCGGCTTGTGCTTTGCAGCCTCTGCCTCGGCTTTGGACGCGTCCGCAGCGGCGGCGGCCTGCTCGGCGCGCTGGCTGAGAATTTCGTAAGCCGCTTCGCGGTTGATCGAGGTGTCGTAACGCGGACCAATCGGGCTGCGGTTGCGCACGGCGGCGCGCTCTTCGTCGGTGATCGATCCCATTCGGCAGCGCGGCGGCGCCATCAGGGTCTTCTCGACCGGCATGGGAATGCCCTTATCTTGCAGCGTGGAGACCAGCGCCTCGCCGACGCCCAGTTTCGAGATGACGTCGACGACGTTGAGCTTGGGATTCGGAACAAACGTCTCTGCCGCAGTTTTTACTGCTTTCTGATCACGCGGCGTAAAAGCACGCAGCGCGTGCTGCACGCGATTGCCGAGCTGGCCCAAAATTTCATTTGGAATATCGTCAGGGTTCTGCGAACAGAAATACACGCCGACTCCTTTGGAGCGAATCAATCGGCACACCTGCTCAACGCGCTGGCGCAAGGCGGGCGGACAGTCGGCAAACAGCAGATGCGCTTCGTCAAAAAAGAACACCAGCTTGGGCTGCGCCAGATCACCTACTTCAGGCAGATTTTCGAACAGCTCAGATAGCAGCCACAGCAGGAAGCTTGAATACAGCCGCGGATTTAAAATCAGCTTGTCAGCGGCGAGCAAATTGATGATGCCGCGGCCGGACATGTCTTGGCGCATGAGGTCGGCGAGGTCGAGCATGGGCTCGCCGAAAAACTCTTTGCCGCCGGCCTGCTCAAGCCGCAGCAGCGCGCGTTGAATAGCGCCGACCGATGCCGGGCTGACCAAGCCGTGCGTCTTCGATACCCGCTTGGCGTGCTCGGCAACGAAGCTGAGCAGCGCGCGTAGATCGTCGAGGTCCAGCAGCAACAGGCCTTCATCATCCGCTAGCTTAAACACGATATCGAGCACGCCCGACTGTGTGTCATTCAACTCGAGGATGCGCGAAAGTAGGGTGGGCCCAATCTCGCTGACCGACGTGCGAACAGGATGGCCTAGCTTGCCGTATAGATCAAAAAAAACGAAGGGGTTCGCGTCGTTGCGGTAGTCGCTGATTCCCAGCGTGTCGACGCGCTGCTGCAGGCGCTCGCTCGCGGTGCCCGCCACGGCTAAACCCGCGATATCGCCCTTCACGTCGGCCATGAAGACCGGTACGCCGAGCCGCGAAAATCCTTCGGCCATCACCATCAGCGAGACAGACTTTCCGGTGCCGGTCGCACCGGCGATCAATCCGTGGCGATTGCCATAGCGCGCCAGCAGGTGCACCGGGATGTCGCCCTTGCCTAGGTAGATGTCAGTCATTGCGTGTGGGCTGTCAAAGAGGGCCTCGATTCTAGTCGAGACAACGGCTCGGGGTCAGGCATCAGGCAGCGCATTCGCAATCATTCACTGATAGCTGTGGCGCGCATGGCAAAATACGCGGCTAACTTGCGGTTTCGGACTTCGCTCTATGGCTTTTTGGTTTCGTTTCACTCTAGTTGTCGCCCTCGTATTGCTTGGCGCGTGCGCCACGACGGCGGGTTCGCCCGCAGCAGTGGCGTCGAAGACTAACGCCGAATTTGACGCGCTCTACGCCCAAATTGAAGTTCAGTCACAGCGCGTGGAGGCGGCGCGTGAGCAGCTATTGCACGGTGATACGGCGCTTGGCCGCAGCGAACGTGAAGCCGCCCTGCTGGCGCTGCGCGAGGCGGCTAGCCAGTGCGCGGCGTTAAGCGGCTGTGAGGCGACGCGCTTTATCCACGCCTATGACGCGTTGCTTTTGCGACGCTTAGAGCCGGATCAAGACTCAGCGTTGAGTGAAGTGGTCGCCGTGTCTACTGACGCTGGCGTCACCTCACCACTTCTGACCCAGGTTCCTGCAGCGGCGCGCAGCGTGAATTTGCTGCGCGGACGCGACCTGCGCGAGTTCATCACGTTCAACGAGCCAGTTAAGGCCGCGCTAAACGAATGGCTGACCTGGATGCGTCCGCTGCTGCTCGACACGTGGGAAAACTACCGCTTCATGCGCCATCGCATGTGGCCTGAGTACGAGCAGGCGGGCATGCCCGAGGCGCTGCTGTTTGGCATTCTTGCGAAGGAATCCGGCGGTCGCGTGCACTCGGTCTCGCGCGCGGGCGCGTCCGGGCCGCTGCAGTTTATGCCGGCCACCGGGCAGCGCTTTGGATTGGGGCGCAACGCAAGTGGGTTCGACACTCGGTTTGATCCAACGCTTGCAGCGCGCGCCAACGTGGCCTATCTGAACGAGCGCTTCGCCGAGCTCAATACTGACTTAGCGATGGCCCTCGCGGCGTACAACGGTGGCGAAGGACGCATGGCGCGGATCTACCGGCAGTCAGGCGGCAAGAGCTACTGGAGTTCAAGCATTCAAGGCCAGCTGCCGCTGGAAACCCGCGACTATGTGCCGATGGTGTTGGCCGCTGCTTGGCTGTTCTTGCATCCCGAGGACTACGGTCTCGATTTTTCAGACGCTGACGGCGCGCCTAGCAGGCTGATCCTCAAGCGTCCGGCGAGTCTGAATGAGTTGGCGATTTGCCTCGGTGGAGACGGAACACGCAACGGCTGGTTCCGCACCTTACGCAATCTCAATCCGCAGTTTGATCCAACCAAACTATTGGGCGCAGGTGCTGAACTTGACGCGCCAGAGGGCCTCGTGAGCGCGTACACCCAGCATTGTTTGAGCGGTCCGCGTGTCGATCTCGCGGTTGAGATTGCGCGGGCGCGTGCCGCCCTCCCCACCCAGATAGCTACTGCAACGGGCGGCGCGCGGCATACCGTGCGCAAGGGCGACACGCTTGCCGGCATTTCGCGCGCCCGAGGCTGCGGCAGTCCGCAGGCGCTAGCGCGTGCAAATGGCATCAAGGCGCCGAGGTTTATGATCAAGCCCGGCCAAACCCTCAGCTTGCAAGGCTGTAAGCGCTGATACGGACTCGCCTTCAGCCTGTGCGCCAAAGGCCGTCGCGTTAGACCTTGCGACCTTCCACTTGGATGACGCGGGGGAGCTCGCCGTTGGGGCTTAGTTCAAGCGCGGTCAGTTTGCCGCCCCAGACGCAGCCAGTGTCGATCGCGTGCACGCCAAGGCCCATAAATAACCCAAGCGTTGACCAGTGGCCACACACCACGCGGAGCTCGCGCTGCACATGGCCGGGCACGGAAAACCACGGGTACAGCCCGTTGCGCTGCTGCCCCGGTGCGCCCTTGTAGTCGAAGGCGATGCGCCCCTGCGGCGAACAAAAACGCATTCGGCTAAATACGTTGATGATGGCGCGCTGACGCTCAATGCCCTTGAGCTTAGGCGACCAGTGTGGACGGTCGCCATACATGCCGCGCAGCAGTTTGCCGCTGGTCTTGCCGTGCAGCATGCGTTCGACTTCGCGCGCCCGATTTTCGGCGATGTTGACCGACCACTTCGGCGCCAACCCTGCGTGAACCAGCAGCCAGCCGAGCTCACGGTCTGCATGCAGCAGAGGACGCTGGCGCAGCCAGTCGAGCAGGATCTGGCGATCATGCGCAAACAGCACGCGCTGTAGGTCCGCGTTGACCTTGCGCTGATCGGCCTCTTTGCGCTGCGCGATGCTGAGTAGGGATAGATCGTGATTGCCGAGGACGACGACGCTATGCAGGTCCAGCGAGTGGATCAGACGTAGCGTTTCCAAGGATTCGCCGCCGCGGTTGACGAGATCGCCACAGAACCACAGGTGATCG
>JBBSIY010000085.1:0-11075 GCA_038257785.1 Lysobacterales bacterium | reverse complement strand
TGAAGGTGGCCTTTCGCAGCACCGACGACGGCAAGGCTGCGCCGGTGAGTGGCAGCGTGATCGTGCCGAAAGCCGCGCTCGAAAACCGCGACGGCCGCGATGTCGTCTGGGTTGTGCGCGACGGGCGCGTCGAGCGGCGCGCGGTGACGATTGCGCAAACCGCCGGCGACGAAACCACGATTGCCGCCGGACTGAGCGCAGGCGAGAAAGTCGTCCTTAATCCGCCCGCCGGCCTCGCCGATGGCGCGAAGATTTCCGAGAAGAACCCATGAGCACCGAAGCCCCGCCTCTCATTCAGATCAAAAACGTGAGCCGCAATTTTCGTCGCGGCTCGGAAGAAATTCACGTCCTCTCCGGGCTGGATCTCGAAGTGAAGGCCGGTGAGTTTCTCGCGCTCATGGGGCCGTCGGGCTCGGGCAAAACCACGCTGCTGAATTTGATTGGCGGGCTGGATTCGCCGAGCGGCGGCGAGCTGCGGATTGGCGGCCAGCGCATCGATGCATTGAACAGTGACCAGCTTGCGCAGTGGCGCGCAAACACGGTCGGATTTGTTTTTCAGAGCTACAACTTGATGCCGGTGCTTTCTGCTCAGCGCAACGTTGAGCTGCCGCTTTTACTCACCGACATGAACAGCAGCGAGCGACGTCGGCGCGCCGGCGTGGCCTTAAAGCTGGTCGGTCTTGCGGACCGCGCCGGCCACAAGCCGAACGAACTATCCGGCGGCCAGCAGCAGCGCGTCGCGATTGCCCGCGCGCTGGTATCCGACCCAAAACTGCTGATCTGCGACGAGCCCACCGGCGACCTTGATCGCAAGACGGCGGATGAAGTTTTGCGCCTGCTGCAGCAGCTCAACAGTGAGTTCGGCAAGACCATCGTAATGGTTACCCACGACCCCAAGGCAGCGGAGTACGCGCGGCGCACCGTGCATCTGGACAAGGGCAGCTTGGTCGACGATCCGGGGCATTAAGCGTCACTGCGGAAGACGCCGCAGCTGGCGCGCGCCTAGAATGGCGGCCAACTCGCACGGCACACCACACTGATGAGCGACACGTTTGACGGTATCGAAACGCAGACCGGGGCTAAGCCGCTCTATTCGATCATCTGGCTGCATGGCCTGGGCGCGGACGGCAATGACTTTGCACCCATCGTGCCGCAGCTGGTGCAGGACGACTGGCCGGCGGTGCGCTTTGTGTTTCCGCACGCCCCGGTCCGGTCAGTAACGATCAACGGCGGTGCGCGCATGCGCGCTTGGTACGACATCCTTGGGCAAGAAATTGCGCAGCGGCAGGACGAACGCGGCGTGCGTGAATCCTCGGCGTTTGTCGACACGCTCATCGAGCGCGAAGCAACGCGCGGCGTGCCGTCTGATCGCGTATTCGTCGTTGGGTTTTCGCAAGGTGGCGCAGTGGCGCTGGCCGCCGGATTACGCCATCGCGACCGCCTCGCAGGCATCGTTGCCTTGAGCACCTATTTGCCGATTGCCGAGCGCACCGCCGAGGAAGCCAGCGCCGCCAATCGCGGCCTGCCTATCTTTATGGGCCACGGCAGTCTTGACCCCGTCGTCGGTCATGCGCTGGGGCTGATGAGCGCCGAGTTTCTGCGCAAGCTCGACTATGCGGTTGACTGGCACAGCTATCCGATTCCGCATTCAGTAAACGCAGAAGAAGTGGCCGATCTCGCCCGCTGGCTCGGCGCGCGCATGACAACGCGCACCGCGTCTGAGTGACGCGCGAGGCCGCCAAAGTCACCGATGGCTGGCTGCCAAACTTCTGCCAGCCGCCGACGCTTTTTTCGACACTGGTGGCCGCGCAGCTAGCGGTGATGGTGATCGGTCTGGCGCCGAGCACCGACAATATGTGGCGAGCCAGCCAGTGGATTGCCGCCAGTGCGCTGGCGCAATGGTTGGCGCTGTCGTCGGCAATTCCACTGTGCAAGCTGCGCCCCTACCTGCTGAGCCTGCCGCGTGCAGTGGGCGCTGGTCTCGCTTGGGCAATCCCCGTGACCGTCGCCTTTTTCGGCAGCCTCTTGCTGCATGAGCTCGACAGCACGCTGAACCTTGGGATGGATTCGAGCATCGCCACGCGCCTGCACTTTGCCGCCTCGATTGCCGCCATTGCCGGACTGCTGGCTGCGGCACTGCTGCGCTATTTTCACTTCCAGCAGCAGATGCAGCAGCAAATCGCCGCACAGGCGCGAGCGCAAGTAGACGCGCTGCAGGCGCGCATTCGGCCGCACTTCTTGTTCAACAGCATGAACACCATCGCCAGTCTCGTCAGGCGCAGCCCAGACACCGCCGAGCGCGCCATTGAGGACCTGTCTGATCTATTCCGCGCGGCGCTAGGTAGCGGTGACCAAACCGCGAGCCTTGATGAAGAGCTGCGCCTGTGCGAGCGCTATCTGGCGATCGAGTCGCTGCGGCTGGGTGCACGTCTAAAGATCGACTGGCAAATCGATGAAGCCGCGCCGCGCGACATGCGCCTGCCGCGCCTGCTTTTGCAACCGCTGGTCGAGAATGCGGTGATCCACGGCATAGCGAGACTCGCGGAAGGCGGTGAAATCAGCATTCGAGTTACGCGTGAAAACGACACGCTGCGCATCGCGATTGGCAACCCGTTTCAAGCGTCGCCGCTTGCACAGACAAGCGGCAATCAGCACGCGCAATCGAGCGTCGCTCAGCGTATCGCCTATGCGTTCGGCGCGCGCGCGCGGATGACCGTGAGCACGCACGAGGGCTATTATTCGTGCGAACTGCGGCTGCCGCTGCCAACCTCATGAACTCGCCCACCCGAATGCGCATCGTCATCGCCGACGACGAACCCCTCGCCCGCCAACGCCTGTGCGACCTGCTCGCGACGCTAGGTGAGGTCGATGTGATCGGCGAGGCAAGCACGGGTAGAGAGGCCTGCGAGCTGGCGGCAACGCTCCGGCCAGACACCCTGCTGCTCGACATCGCCATGCCGGTAATGGACGGCATCGAAGCGGCGCAGCACCTAGCGCATATGGACACGCCGCCCGCGGTGATCTTCTGTACAGCGTATGACGAATACGCCTTGGCCGCGTTTGAAGCGGGCGCAGTGGATTACTTGCTGAAGCCCATCCGAGCCGAGCGTCTACAGGAAGCGCTGACGCGCGCGCGGCGCTTCTCTGGCGACGACATGCGCGCGCTGAAAGAGCGTCTGCCGCAGAGCCGTCAGCGCAGTCATTTATGCGCGCGCCTACGCGGCCATCTGCGGCTGATTCCAATCAATGACATTCGCTATCTCCAGGCCGATGAGAAATACGTCGTCGTGCATCATGCCAATGGCGAAGACCTGATCGAAGAGCCGCTGAAATCGCTGGAGGTCGAATTCGGCGAGCACTTTCTGCGCATCCATCGCAACTGTCTGGTCGCGCGCGATGAACTCGTTGAGCTGCGTCGCGGGCTGGACGGCCAAACCCGCGCCAAGCTGCGCCACGTAAGCGACCTACTCGACGTCAGCCGCCGCTGTCTGCCCACCCTGCGCCAGCGCGTGCAAGAGCTGTAGCGTTCAGACCACTTCGGAACACCCCATGACTACGATTAAAAGCCTGCGTATCGCCACGCGGGAAAGCGCACTTGCCCTGTGGCAAAGCGAACACGTCGCCGAGCGCTTGCGCCAAGCGCATCCCCAACTGACCGTCATTCTGGTGCCGATGACGACACGCGGCGATCAGGTGCTTGATCGCGCGCTGTCGGCGGTCGGCGGCAAGGGACTGTTCCTCAAAGAGCTTGAAGTCGCCATGCAGGAAGGGCGCGCCGACTGCGCGGTGCATTCGCTGAAAGACGTGCCGATGGTGCTCGACGGTCCGTTCGTGCTGCCGGCGATACTTGAGCGCGCCAATCCGTATGACGCCTTCGTCAGCAATCGATTCTCGTCACTTGATCAGCTGCCACGGGGCGCGAAGGTCGGAACATCTTCGCTGCGACGGCAGGCGCTGCTGCGCGCTGCGCGTGCTGACCTTGAGATCGTCGATTTACGCGGCAACGTCAATACGCGTCTGGCGAAACTCGATGGCGGTCACTACGACGCCATCGTGCTTGCCTGCGCCGGTCTGGAGCGCCTCGGATTTGACGCGCGAATTGCCAGCCGGCTTGAGACCAACGGCTGGCTGCCGGCTGTCGCACAGGGCGCTATCGCAATCGAATGTCTTGATAGCGAGGTCGAACTGCAAACGCTACTGGGCGTGCTTGATCACGCCGATACGCGCAGTCGCGTTGAAGCCGAGCGAGCGATGAATCGTCGCCTACACGGCAGCTGTCAGGTGCCGATTGCCGGCTTTTGCGAGCGCGTAGGCGATCAGATGCGCCTGCGCGGGCTGGTTGGCGATGCCAAAACGGGTGAGCTCGTGGGCGCAGAAGCCAGCGGCCCTGCAAACGATCCCGAAGCCCTCGGCATTGCAGTCGCTAACCGACTGCTTGAGCAAGGTGCGGGCGCGCTGCTCGCGCGGCTAGGCGCGGACGCTAGCTGATCCCGCCATCTTTGCGCGATTTGTGCTTCCGTGGAACCTGTAGGCGGTGCCTTGAACCAACCTCCCGGAATCGTCATCGCGATCCGCCGCGGGCGGCGTGGCAATCCACGGCGTGCGAGGCACTTGCTTCGCAGCGGGCTCCTGCGAGGGCCGATCGATTGCCACGGCCGATGAGGCCGGCCTCGCAATGACGAGCTTATGGTTTCCTACAATCACTACTTGGCGAAACGGATTCATCGCGAACAGCGCTAGCGCTCATCCAGCTGCTGAAATCGCGCCACCAGAAAATCGATCAGCGCACGCACAGACGGCAGCAGGCCGCGTCGCGAGGCGAATACGACGTGGATGATTTCGCAGCGCGGCGCCCAATCGGGCAACACCGGCACCAGCTGCCCGCGCTCGAGCTGCTTCTGAATCATCATCGTCGGCAGCTGCACCACACCCACACCGGCAAGCGCAGCGGTTCGCAACGTCAGCATGCCGCGCGTGATTAGGCGCGGATGATGGTGAATGCTCGCCTCCGCGCCGTCCGGGCCGAACACGTGCCAAACGTGCTCGTTTTGCGGCACGCCCAGGTCAAGCGTAGGCAGCAAGGCTAAATCAGCCGGCACGCGCGGGCGATCAAGCGTCGCCAGCAGCGAGGGACTAGCGACGAGACACTGGCTGCGCTCGGCCAGCACGCGCATCACCAGATCGCTATCCGCCAGCGGCGGTGGTCGCACCCGAATCGCTAAATCGATGCCCTCACCCATCACGTCTACGCGCCGATTGGTGGCGTCGAGATGCAGCTCAATCTGCGGATAAGTCTGCATAAAATCGGCCAGCATCTGGTCGACATTGGCATCGAGCAGGGCGATGGGGCACGACACACGAACAATACCGCGCGGCTCCGATCGGGTTAACGCAACCGCTTCTTCAGCGGCCTGCGCCTCGACTAGCATCGCCTTGCAGTGGGCGTAATAGGTCTGCCCGGTCTCAGTCACTGAGAAATGCCGAGTAGAGCGCCGCACCAACTGCACACCCAGACGCGCTTCTAGCCACGCAATTCGCCTGCTGAGCTTCGACTTTGGGATGCCGAGCGAGCGACCCGCGGCAGCGAAGCCGGCGTGATCGACCACTTGAACAAAGTAGTAGAGATCGTTGAGGTCGTGCACCGGCCACCAAGCGTTCTATTAAAAGAACACTGAGTATGGTTATTGAGCGCTACCGCCGCCAGCGTTTCATCATTATCGTGCTCGACATTCCGAGGCCAAGCAGCTTCGGTCATCATCAGGAGTCAGATCATGAAATCCATTCTCGGTGTCTACAGCGCTCCACAAGGCCATTGGGTCGGCGACGGGTTCCCGGTTCGCACGCTGTTTTCCTACAACAGCCACGCCGAGCATCTAAGTCCGTTCCTCATGCTGGACCATGCCGGACCCGCTCAATTCACGCCCAGCACGCGCCCGCGCGGCGTGGGAGAGCATCCGCATCGCGGCTTTGAGACGGTCACCATCGTCTATCAGGGCGAAGTGGACCATCGCGATTCATCGGGCGGCGGCGGCCATATTGGCCCGGGCGACGTGCAGTGGATGACCGCCGCGCGCGGCCTCGTGCACGACGAGTTTCATTCCGATGCCTTCACCCGCGCTGGCGGCACGATGGAAATGGTCCAGCTGTGGGTCAATCTGCCGGCGAAGGACAAGATGTCAGACCCGGGCTATCAGGCGATCACCAGCGCCGACATCCCATCGATAGCGTTGCCAGATGATGCTGGCGACCTCCGCGTGATCGCGGGCGAGTACGCCGAACAGCGCGGACCGGCGCAAACGTTCACACCGATCAACGTCTGGGACATCCGCCTGAAGCAGTCTCGCAGCGCTCAGTTCAGCATCGAAGAAGGCCACACGCTGGCGCTGATCGTGCTGCATGGAACCGTTCAAATCAACGGCAGCACGCTGGCGCGCGACGATCAGATGGTGTTGCTCAACCGCGCCGGCACCGACGTACTCATCGAGGCCAACAGCGACGCCAGCGTGCTATTGCTGAGCGGTGAGCCGATCAATGAACCGGTGGTCGGATACGGACCGTTTGTGATGAACACGAAGGCTGAGATCCAACAGGCCATTGATGACTTCAACAGCGGCAAGTTCGGTGGTTTAAGCCACTGATCGCAATAGGCGCGGCGCTGAATGCGCCGCGCTTTTCACCAACATTTTCATGCAACAGGATGCGCAAACATGAGCAAGATTCTGGGTATCTCCGGCAGCCTGCGCGCCGGATCGTTCAACACGGCGCTGCTGCGCGCGGCTGCGCCACTGCTCGACGACGGCCGCACGCTGAGTGTCGCGACCCTGCACGGCATCCCGCTATACGACGGTGACCTTGAACGCGATGCCGGATTGCCAGCAGCAGTCGTCGCGCTGAAAGAACAGATCGCCGCCAGCGATGGCGTCCTCTTAGCGACGCCCGAGTACAACAACGGAATTCCCGGCGTGATGAAGAACGCTATCGACTGGCTCTCACGTCCGGGCGATGACATCCCGCGCGTTTTCGGCAACCGTGCATTTGGCTTGCTCGGTGCGTCACCCAGCGGCTTCGGCACCTTACTGGCGCAAACTCACTGGCTACCGATCTTTCGCATGCTGGGCGTTCGACAGTGGACCGGCGGGCGTCTGCTGCTGTCACGCGCGCATACGGCCTTTGACACGTCAGGCGAGCTGACCGATGAGGCAATGCGTAAGCAGCTCAGCACCTTTGTGCGTGGGTTTGCGGATTTCGCGAGCAGCTAACTGTCGGCATAAAGTCGTTCGCCACTTGCGTGCAATTTACTCCGCTAGGTGTGACGCAGCGCCGCCATCGGACTGATGCGAGCGGCGCGGCGAGCCGGTAGCCAGCAGGCGAGAAACGCAACCGGTGTAAGGATCAGCACCACTGCGACGAGCGTCGCCAGATCAAACGGGCTGACTTCAAACAGATGCTCACGCAAGTGATAAGCCAGCAGCGCAGCAAGCAGGCTTCCGACGACGAGTCCCATTGCAACCCATCGCGCGCCGGCGGCCAGCACCCAGCGCGCGATCGACTTTCGACTCGCGCCTAGCGACATGCGCACGCCAATTTCTGCGACTTGCTGGCCGACCGAGTGCGCCAACACGCCGTACACGCCGACCGCGCTGAGCAGCAGCGCGATGGCGGCAAACAGCATAAGCAATCCGGCCGGCGTGCGATGCCCGCCGAGCGAGCGATCCAGCCGCTCGTGCATGCTCATCACGTCCCAAACAGGCTGATCGGGATCGACAGCCGCGACGCGCTCGCGCAGGGCTTGCGCCAGAGTTGATGCCGGCGTTGGCGTCTTGATGACGATACGAAAAATGCTCGCTGGCTCTTGCGCCAGCGGGAAGTAGTAGCTGGGCGCATTGGCCTCCAGTGCGAGCGTCTGTGTTTTGATCGACGGCACCACGCCGACCACCGTTCGCCAGATGATGCTGCCATCCACGCTGGCGGTGCCGATGCGCTGACCTAGCGGGTCCGTGTCGCGAAACGAATGCCGCGCCAGCGCCTGATCGATGATGACCACCGGCAGGGTGTTGGCCACATCAGTCAGTTCGAACGCACGGCCGCGCAGGATCGGCATTTGCATGCTGCGGAAGTAGTCGTGATCGGCAACTAAAATTTGTCCAATCTCACTCGCGCTGCTTCCGCGCGTGTCGCCTTCGACAAAATAGGGGCTGGATCCGTAGTCGGCAGAAAACGGCAGCTGGCTGACGACCCCGGCGGAGATCACACCCGGCATTGCCCGCACAGCCTGCATGATTTGCACGTTGAAGCGGCGTCGATCCTCGACATCCGGGAACTTCACGCGCGAGAGGTTTAAGCTCGCGGTGACGATGTCATCGGCATTGAAGCCCGGGTCCACCTGCTGCATGCGCCACAGGCTATGGCCGAGCAATCCTGCACCGCTGAGCAACGCTACCGCCAAGCTGATCTGCAGTATCACCAGCGCCCCGCGCTGACGCTTCTCATGGCGGCCGCCTGCCGCCCCACGACCACTCTCCTGCAGCACATTGAAGCTGCCGCGGCGAAGCGTCGCCAGCAGCGGCAGGGTCACCAGTACGGCGCTTAGCAGCGCGATCGCTACGGCAAACACCAGCAGCGAATTGCCCATGCCGACGTTGAAACCGTGCTCGGCCCCGTCAAGGCCCAAATGACGAACAAGCTGCCATCCAACCATCGCCAATAGCAGCCCCGCCCCGCCGCCCGCGCCCCCCAGCAGTGCGCTTTCCGCTAGCAGCTGCGCCGCAATGCGGCCGCGACTCGCGCCCAGCGCCATGCGCATTGAGAGCTCGCGCCGGCGTTGACTTAGGCGGATCAACATGAGGTTGGCAACATTGGCGCAGGCAATGGCGAGCAACAGTGCGACGGCGGCCTGCAGCATCCAAAGGGTCGGCGCTAAATCTCCCAGCAATTGACCATGAAGACTGCGCGCTCGACCCGTAAATCCGCCGCTTTGCACCCGTTCGACAAAGTTGGGAAGGTCGCTCGATGCGCCAAACCGGTTGATGTTGTTGGCAACGATGACATCAAACTGCGCGTTCAGCTGTTCGATGCTGGCGTCAGGCTGGAGGCGACCAATCGACTGCGCAAATTCGAAGCCGCGCATGGCATCAGAGCGCTGCCGGTCGGTCCAAGCAAACGGCACCCACAGCGCTATCTCGCGGCGCGGAAACGCGAAAGTTGGCGACATCACGCCAACCACCCGATAGGCCTGGCCGTTCAGACGAATGTCGCGCCCAACAATCGTCGGATCGGCGGCAAACTGATTGCGCCACAGCGCATCGCTGAGCAGCACAACGAACTGGCTGCCGAGCGTGCCTTCCGCATCAGTGAAAACGCGACCCAGCGAAGCACCCACGCCGAGCGTCGTAAACAGCGAGGGCGAGGCGACGCTGCCGGCTAACCGCTGGGGTGCGCCACGCTCGGCCAGATCAAAACTGTAGTCATGGTAAAGCGCGCTTTCCTGCAAGGCGCTGGCCTGCTCGCGCCGGTCCAGATAGTCCGGCACGGAGTTGGCCGCATCAACGACATCGAGCTTCGGGTAGGTGTTATGGATGTAGACGAGGCGTTCGGGATCGGGATACGGAAGCGGCCGCAGCAGGCGACCTTCGATGACCGCAAACACGGTGAGATTGGCACCAATCGCAAGCGCCAACGTCAGCACCACCGCGAGTGAGTAGCCGCGCTGCGCGAGAAGCTGGCGTGCGCTGAAACGGATGTCGTGCAGCAGGCGCTCGATCATCCAACAATCATCCCAGCAAATGTGCGCGATGCCGAACTACTTTTCTGCCGCCTCCGGCGCAATCGTCTTCGCCGTCTCCGGGGTGATTTTCATGATCGAGTGCCGCAGCTCGCGGCTCAGAATTATTTTGGCGTCGCGCGCCCATTCGTCGATGCGTTCGTCGTAGCTGAGCTTGCCGGCGTCGTCAACGCGAATGAGCTTTTCCTCGCGCAGCTTGGCGATGAAGCCGCGGAACAGCGATTTGTCGAAGAACTCAGGCGCGGCCTGCGAGTAGAGCAGCGACAGGCGTTGCGCCGTCAGATGGCAAAGCGTTTCCAGCTCAGCCGATGAGATTCGCCCGGAGCCGTTTTTCACCAGCACCGATACGGCGATGTAGTAGCGCTCAAACGCCTGCTGCAGTCCGTGCGCCAGCGCGCGCAGCTGGAAGACTTCGTCGGTCTGACCCGGACCGCGCTGTAGATAGCCCGTGTCGGCGTCAAACGTGAACAGGCCGCGCGCCACCAGCGCGTCAATGACGGCTTCGATACGCGAGCCGAATTCGTCCGCTTCCCACGGCAGGAAAAGTTCGGCACGGATGTACGGATAAATCACCTTACCGAGCTTCACCACGCCGGCGCGGCTCATCCGCCGGTTGCTCTGAAAGCAGCAGGCGACCCAGCTTCCGGCGGCAAACAAATGCACCACGTTGTTGCGGTAATAGGCCTGCAGTTCGCCAACGGTGTCGTCATAGCCGAGCACGTCACCCAGCGGGTGCGCGGTGCGCTTGAGCACCTGCACCTGTTCGCCATAGGCGATGATGCCCGCCGCCGGCAAATTGGTGATCGTTACCCGGTCAGAATAGCGCACGTCCGTTAGCAGCCCGCGATACAGATCAATCAGCGCCAGCAGATCGGCCTCTGCCATGGCGTGCTTGGGCGTGGCGAGCAGACACAGCGCAAGCAGGTTGATCGGATTGACGTCGGCAGCACGATTGATCTCGACCTGTATCCGCGTAGCGAGATCATCCACCGCGTCGCCGAGCCACAACGGCTTGACGCCGGCTTCAGTGTCGCGCCAATCGGCGGCATGCGCGTCAAGTAAATCGTCGAGCTTGATCGGCTCGCCGAAGCTCACCGCGACCTTCCCATAGCGATGCCTCAACACGCCAAATATGCCGCTGAGAAGGCCGAACAAGGTCTCTTTTTCTTTCGGTCTACCCGACAGCTCAGCAAGATAGCTGTTGCCCTCCATCAGCTTTTCATAGCCGATATACACCGGCTGAAAAATCACCGGGCGACGGTTTTGTCGCAGGTAGGCGCGCAAGGTAATGGCG
>JBBSIY010000084.1:0-11173 GCA_038257785.1 Lysobacterales bacterium | reverse complement strand
CAGCTATATGCACTCAGTGTCGTCAGCGCCGATTTTCAGCTGTATGTCGTCAATCAGGCCACGGCCGCGCTGATGCCAGTCGGCGTTGTGGGTACGCTGGCGCAGGCTTTCCCAAACAGCGTTTCAATGGATTTTGATCCAGTGGCTGATGTCATTCGGGTAATCGCGTCCGATGGACGCAACCTAAGTTTGAATCCTGATACGGGTGCGCTGATTGCGCTCCATACGCCGCTAAGCTATCTGCCGGGCGATCCGGCTGCGGGGTCTGCGCCCAACCCAGTTCAATTGGCGTATGCGCGAGAACCCACGTTAGGCGCTACCGCTAGCGCGTTTGTGCTGGATGTGAGCGCGCCTCGAATCGCCCGATTGGGTTCCGTGGGCGGCATGCCAAGCAGTGCTGATTCAGGTCAGCTGACCAGCGTCTTTGGTCTGGGTGGGGTCAATCTAGATTTGCCGTTGGCGATGGCGATTAGCCCCGACAAACGGCTCTATCTCGTCTTTTATCTGAATTCCATTCCAAGTCCGCCGACGCAGAATTTGATAGTTTTTGGACTTGTTGAAGGGGAGACTCACTCGGTCGCCAGCTTGTCAACTGGCGCGGTTATTGGCCTAGCGCTGCAGCCCCGGGAAGATCTGGCAGACCTAGCGGTGAGCCTTGCTTCCTCGACGTCGCCCTTAGTCGCGGGTCAGCCGTTCCAAGTAAATGCCGAGGTTCAAAACGGCGGACCGGGCTATGCCCTCAATGTTGAGCTCGCGATCAGTATCGACGCAAGTCTGGCGATCCAGTCGGTTAATCCGGGCAGCGGTGGCGCGTGTGCGATAGGCGGCGGAACTAGCCCAACTGTTAGCTGCACGTGGCTTGGCTACACGCGTGCCGGCGCAGCGAGGGGAGTCACGGTCAAGGGCGTGGTGACGGAATCAGCCGCCTTCAACGTGCTGGCAGCGATCACCTCGGCAACTCCCGATCCCGCTGCGCCAAACAACTCCGCGACGTTGGGGCTCAACGTGCTTGCGGGTCCTACCGCAATCCCCGTCGGCAATCGGTGGGCACTGCTGCTGTTGGCTGCTACGGTCGTTTTCGGTGTGTGGTTGGGTAAGCAGCGCCGCGCAAATCGTGACCCAAGACCATAACGCTCAGGCTGACTAGCCGGTGCGCGGCTGGTCACACTGCAAGAGCGCGCTGATTCCATGGCAGCATCATCAAGACCCGCGCCAAACCGCAAAATCCTGACACGCCAGCGAACACGAGGCCGCCGCCGACGAAGGCTGATAACAGGTGGAACCAAGGCGATACCGCGTACCCCATGACCGCGCCGATGACGACCAGTGCGCCGGCTGCGATTTGAACCTGTCGCTGTAGTTCCAAGGGTTGCGTCGCGTCTCGGGTCACCGGCAATCCGGCCTGTTTCCACGCGTCTAGTCCGCCTTCCAGCAGATACCCCTCACAGGGCGCGCATCCTGCCAGTGCCTTGGCATTTAACTGCGTGCGGTTGCCAGAGCGGCAGTGAAATATCACCGTAGGTGCGCCTGCGGCGGACAGTTTTGCTTGGTCGATACTTTCCATCGGAATGTGTCGAGCCGACGCAATGTGCTCGCGAGCGTGTTCGTCTTTGCTGCGGATATCGACCAGCAGCGCGCCGCTCTTAATCAGCTGGCTGGCCTTCTGTGGAGTGATAGAGGGAAGTGACATGGTTTCCTCGATTGATATGAGTGAGAGCCCTAATGCCTGGCACGCCGGCAAGCCCAGCGACCCCTAGGGACAGAAGATCGATTTGAGCGTCGCCACCAGCTTCGCAACGTTTGGGTTGTCGATGCGGTAGAGGAGCGTTTGCGACTGTCGGCGATACGTCACTAGGCCGTCTTCGCGCATCCGCGCTAGGTGCTGCGAAAGCGCCGACTGACTAAGCGATATCTGCTCTTGCAGGGCACCGACGCTGAGTTCGTCGTGCTCAATCAGCAAGCAAAGGATGAGTAGGCGGTTTTCATTGCCTACCGCGCGCAGCATGGCGGCGGCATTGGCTGCCCCGGCCTGCATGAACTGTTGGTTTTTTGCATTGGCTGGCATGGCAAAACTATACATTAGCAATCACTAAATTAGCAATACCTGATATACTAAGGCCACCTTCACTGAACTAGGGGCCTCCTATGGCCGCATCCGCAAACATTCAGGCCTTCTTCCACGAGGCTACCAACACGGTCACTTATTTGGTGTCTGACCCGGCGTCACGGCAGGCAGCAATCATCGATCCCGTGCTCGACTATGACCATCGCAGCGGTAAGGCGACAGTGCAATCCGCCAATGCCGTTTTAGCGGCTGCGCGTGAGCGACGCCTCGACGTTGCTTGGGTGCTGGAAACCCACGCGCATGCCGATCATCTGAGCGCTGCGCCCTATATCAAGCAGAACACCGGTGCGCTAATTGCCATCGGTGAACACGTGCGCGACGTGCAGGTGACCTTCCGCAAGATCTTCAATCTTCACGACGTGTCGGGTGACGGCAGCGAGTTTGATCGACTGTTCTGCGACGGTGAAACATTTTCGCTAGGCGCGTTGACCGTGCGAGTGATTCATACGCCGGGACACACGCCCGGCTGCGTGTCGTATCAGATTGGCGACGCGGTGTTTGTCGGCGACACCTTGTTCATGCCGGACTATGGAACGGCGCGGACAGACTTTCCCGGCGGGAGCGCGCGCATGCTCTATCAATCAATCCAGCGTTTGCTGGCGCTTCCGCCACAGACGCGCATGTTCCTATGCCACGACTACACGCCGCCCGGGCGAGACCATTTTGTGTGGGAGACGACCGTTGCCGCGCAGCGTGCGGGCAATGTGCATGTGCGCGATGGGGTCACTGAGGACGCCTTCGTTGCGTTGCGTGAGACGCGCGATGCAACGCTCGCGGCCCCCGTGCTGTTGCTGCCGTCGATTCAGGTCAACATTCGCGCGGGGCGATTACCGGAAGCGGAGTCAAACGGTCTGCCCTACTTGAAGATTCCGGTACAGGTGACCGGATGGGCAAGCCACAGCCGGGAAAACGCCGACGCGGGCAACGCCGCCGGCCAGCTCAGGTGATTCCGCTGCTATCGTCTGCCATTTTGCGCAGCAGCGATGCGCTGGCTTCATCGGCGGGGTAGAACGATTCCAATGCAAGTTCCGACAGGGTTACGTCAATCGGCGTACCGAACACTGTGATGGTGCTGAACAGCGCAAGCTCGCCCTGCGGCAGGCGCAGCTTGAGCAGCACCACCACATCAGCGTGAGGCGTTGAGCTGGGGCCGCCGACTTCGCCGGCGAGGGGCGCATAGCCTGCAAGCTCCGCGTGTAGGGCGATCAGCGTTGGATCTCCGCTATGCGCAATTAATGACTTTAGGCGTGCCAGCACGTGCATCCGCCATTCGCCAAGATTGATGATGCGTGGTGCCAAACCTTGCGGATGCAGGCTGAGTCGCAAGAGATTCAGCGGCGGCGTCAGCAGGGCGGGCGAAACGTCCTGCATCAGACGCTGCGCCGCTGTGTTTGCGAACTGTAGGTTCCAGTGCCGATCAACCGCGAGCGCAGGGAATGGCTCGTGGCTGGCAAGCACAAGCTGCACCGCTTCGCGCACAGCGCGCAACTCTGGATCGTCCAGCGGACGCTCGCTGAAAAGCGGCGCGAATCCGGCGGCGACCAGCAGGGCGTTGCGGTCCCGCAGCGGCAGCTGCAGCAGTTCGGCCAAACGCAAGACCATCGCGCGGCTTGGCTTTGCGCGTCCGGTCTCGACGAAGCTCAAGTGGCGCGTCGAGATTTCCGCCTCGGTCGCCATGTCGAGCTGGCTAAGCCGCCTACGTCCGCGCCACTGCCGCAACAGGTCGCCAAAAGGAGCACGCGTAGGGTGAGTCGGACTGAACGTGATCATCAGGCAATGCTAGCCCTCAATGCGTGCCGACAACATTACCTTGCAGGTAATCGACGCCGTGTCGAAGCGAACGCACCATGCAGGCTCGCATACAAAAACGGAGCGCACCCATGAGCACCATAACGACCTCACCCACGCTGCGGCTTGGGCTACTAATGGACGCGGTCGGCAGCATCGCCATGGGCGCCTGCTTGCTGCCGTTCGCGGAGCGCCTGCAGGGACTGTTTTCGATCGATCAGCTACAGCTGTCGATAGTCGGCGCCATCTGCGTCGGCTACGGCAGCGCGGTCGGCTGGCTGGCGACGCGCAATCGCCTGCCGGAGATTTTAGTGGGCAGCGTCGTGATTGGTAATTCGCTATGGGTGTTGGCGAGCTTGCTGCTGCTCGGCTTGGATATTGTTCGACCCAGCGAGGCCGGCATCGCATTCGTGCTCGCACAGGCGGCGGCCGTGCTTGTTTTCGTCATAGTCCAGGCAAACGGCTGGCGGCAAAGTCGCCAGCGGGGGCTGACGCCGGCCATGCAGCCTCGATGAACGAGTCGCTGCTGCGTGGCGGCCTGTTGATCGCCGGCGTCATTCATCTGCTGCCGATAGCGGGGATCGCCGGAGGTAGCCAGCTGCGCGAGCTTTACGGAATCTCGGCGCTGACTGACGACCTCGAGCTTCTGCTACGTCACCGAGCTTTGCTGTTTGCATTGTTGGGAGCACTGCTGCTGTCGGCCATTTGGGTGCGCCACCTGCGACCCGCCGCGCTCATTGCAGGCTTAATCAGCACGATTGGGTTTCTCGGCTTGGCTGGCGCGCCAAGCGCTGTGGGCCCTGCGCTTGCGCGCGTTTGGTGGGCCGATGTGCTTGCGATAGTGGCCTTGTTGGTGGCGGTCACAGGCGCGTGGCGTGAGCGCGCGCACGCCACTCAACAACTCACCAAAAGCGGAAGCTAGCCCCAGGTCGTAGAACCAGAGTCCAGCGATGTTTGGCTGCCGCGAACCACACAAAAGCGCTGCCCTGTAGGTGCCTGCATCACAACCCAGCGGGCGTGTTGAGGACGGCTTATTTCGGCAGCGCCAAGCTCAACGAGACGCGCGACTTCGGCTTCGATAGTGTCGGTCTCGATGTCGAGGTGTACGCGCGATGTATGTTCGACGCGCTGCACCTCGATGGCGAGCCCGTGCCGCGCGCCGTCGAGCCGCGCATAGCGACCTTCGCCACCCTCGTCCGTGTCAAGCACCGCTAGGCCAAGCGCCTGACTCCAGAACTGCGCTGCCGAGTCGAGCTCTGCATTCTCGCAATCGACAATGAACCCTGCGAGGCGCGAGCGGTGGCTCATGTAGGCAGCGCCAACTCGTCGAGCATGGCGCGCAGGAAGCGCGCTGCTTCGCCGCCCGTGCAGGCGCGATGGTCGAAGGTCAAGGACAGCGGGATGATGCGATGCGTAGCGATGCCGCCCATCGTCGGCACCACCTGATGGCGACCACGACCAGCGGCGACGATGGCCACGCAGGGCGGCACGACTACCGGCGTCGCGTAGCGGCCGGCGTACTTGCCAAAGTTCGACAGACTTATGGTGTAGCCGCTGAGCTCGCTGCCGGCCAAGCTGCGCGCCTGTACTTGCGCGCTCAGCCGGTTGACTGCTTCGCGAAGGCCTGCCGCGTCGAGCATGTCGGCGTTGCGCAGATTCGGTACGAACAGGCCTTCCGGCGTATCGACGGCCAATCCGACGTCCACCTGTGGATGCAAGGTGCGGGTTAGCGTCGATCCATCGAACCATGCATTGAGGGCGGGCTCCGCGCGACAGGCCATCACTATCGCGCGCAGCAGGCGCACGGTGATGTCATTGCCGGGTGTCCACGCATCGATATCGGCGTCGTCGCATAGCGTGGTCGGCACGACCTTCGCATGCGCGTCGGCCATCACACGCGCCATATTGCGGCGAACTCCGGTGAGTTGCTCAGGCTGGCCGGTAGCGGAAACGCCGGGTGGCTGAGTGCGCAGGGGTTTGCCCGACCCTGAAACCGCAGTTCGCTGCGTGCCCGCTCTGCTCCGCTCTCCCTGCGGGAGAGGGGTCGGGGGTGAGGGCGTGTTCGAAGCGGAACGCTGGGTGTTTGGTGGGCTGCCGGCTTGCACGCTTTCGCGGTCATCTTCGTTGGTAGGCCGCGCAAGACCCGCACCCTCACCCCGACCCCTCTCCCGACTGGATAGGGGCTCGATCTGCGCTGTCCATAATGCCGCAGCGCTTTTGACATCCGCCATGCTCACCGCGCCATCTGGACCACTGGCGTCCACGCGACTCAGATCAACGCCCAGCTTGCGCGCCAGCGCACGCACCGCGGGCATGGCTTTGATGCCACCTACCGAAACTGTCGCCTCACGACGCAGCTCACTGCTGGCCTGCATCGCGCCAACCACGGTGCCGGCGTCGCCGTCGTCAGATTCAGACGAAGACGATTCACTCGACGGACTTTCAAAATCTTGCTGTGCGCCTTGTTCGCTCGCCTTGGGCCCGTGATGATGGCCCGTGTCGTGACCTTCCGCGCGCTGCGGCAATTTGGGGTCTAGCTCAAACTCGGCGAGCAGGCTGCCGGTTTCGATCACCGCGCCAGCCGCACCGCCCACTCGCTTCAAAATACCTGAGCATGGGGAAGGTACCTCGACCACAGCCTTGGCCGTTTCCATCGCCACTAGCGGCTCATCGAGCATGGCGACCTGACCTTCGGCGACAAACCACTCGACCACGGTTGCATCGGGCAGGCCTTCGCCGAGATCAGGCAGGTGAAAAGATTTCTTGGTCGCCATGATTAATTGGGCTCAGTCGTAGGCCAGCACGCGCTTGGCGGCGGCAAGGATGCGAGGCACGTCAGGTAGGAATTTCATCTCCAGCCGAAACAGCGGGATGTGGGTGTCGTAGCCGGTGACGCGGAGCACCGGCGCGCGCAGATCGAACATCGACTCTTCCGCTAGGCGGGCGGCAATTTCGCCGCCGAATCCACCGCTGCGCGCGGCTTCGTGCACGATCACGCAGCGGCCGGTTTTCTTTACCGAGTCACGAATGGTATCGAAGTCGAGCGGGCGCAATGTCGCCACATCAATGACTTCCGCCGATACGCCTTCTTTGGCCAGTGCGTCGGCAGCCTCGAGCGTTTCCTTGATCTGCGCGCCCCAGCTCACAAAGGTGAGATCAGTGCCTTCGCGCAGCACATAGCAAACGTCGAGCGGCAGCGCCTCGCCGTCGTCGGCGACTTCTTCTTTGTATTGCCGATAGATGCGTTTGGGCTCGAAGAAAATCACCGGGTCGGGCTCGCGAATCGCTGCCAGCAGTAGCCCATAAGCGCGATGCGGTGACGATGGCATCACCACGCGCAGCCCCGGCACGTTGGTGAACATCGCCTCATTGGCTTCGGAATGGTGCTCCGGCGCGCGAATGCCGCCGCCCCACGGCACACGCAGGACCATCGGGCAGGTCATGCGCCCTCGGGTGCGCGTGCGAAATCGCGCGGCGTGGCAAATGATGTGGTCGAGCATCGGATACATGAAGCCGTCGAACTGCGCCTCTGCGATGGGTTTCATGCCCTGCGTAGCTAAGCCAATCGTTAGGCCGGCAATCGTGGTTTCGTCCAGCGGTGTGTCCAGCACGCGGTCATCGCCAAACCGGTTGGCGAGGCCCGCCGTGGCGCGGAACACGCCGCCGTTGATGCCGACGTCCTCACCCAAAACGATGACCGTTGGATCACGTTCCAGCTCATGCGCAAGCGCCATGGTGATGGCTTCGATCAGCGCGACGGCGGCCATCAGCGGGTCTCCCTTGCCATGGCTTCGGCGCGCTGCGCTAAGACATCGAGCGGCATATCGGCGTATAGATAATCGAACATTGCCTCGACCGGCGGTGGCGCAACGGCAAGATACGCATCGACTTCTGTATCGACGCGCTTGCCGCACTCGACTTTCCACTCGGCTTCTTGCGCGTCGCTCCACACGCCTTTGGCGGTCAGATACGCGCGCATGCGCAGCATTGGTTCGCGCTCCCACGCCGCTTTGACTTCCGCTTCTTCGCGATAGCGTCGCGCATCGTCAGCGGTGGTGTGATCACCCAGTCGATAGGTGACGGCCTCGATCACCGTGCCGCCGTGACCGTTGCGCGCGCGCAGCAGCGCCTGATCGCAGGCCGCGCGCACGGCGATGTAGTCGTTGCCATCGACCTGCACGCAGTCGAGACCGCCGGCGATGCCTTTCTGCGCCAGCGTTTTGGCGCCGGTCTGGGCCTTTCGCGGTACCGAAATGGCCCACTGATTGTTGACGATCACCAGCACCAGCGGCAGCTTGAACGCGCCAGCCGAATTCAGCGCGGCGTAGAAGTCGGTTTTCGATGTGCCGCCGTCGCCGCACATGGCGAGCGCGCAGCGCGGCTCGCTGCGCAGCTTGAAGGCCAGCGCCGCACCCGCCGCGTGCAGGCACTGCGTCGCAATCGGTACGCAAAACGGGTAGTCGTGCGGCGGACCTGAGAAGTCGCTGCCGCGCTCGTCGCCACCCCAATACAGCAGCACCTCGCGCGGCTTCACGCCGCGCGCAAACATGGCGCCGTATTCGCGATACGAAATGCCCAGCACGTCGTCGTACTGCAAGGACTGCCCCACCGCGATGTGCACCGCTTCATGACCCAAGCAGCTGGCGTAGGTGCCGAGCTTGCCGGTGCGCTGCAGGGCCACCGCCTTGGTGTCGAAGCTGCGGGTGAAAACCATCAGCTTGTAGGGTTCAACCAGCGCCTTGGCATCACGCGCAAACTCGGGCAGTTCATCGCCGGTAAGTTTGCCGTCAGCGCCAAGATACTGCAGGTACTCGATATCGAACGTTGCGACGATGCTCATTGATCGCCCCTTCCATGCGGCCGTAAAAATTGCATATTCATCCGTGCAGGATGCAGCGCTACTGCGGCAGGCGCATGACGCGCTGCACCACGGGGCGGTACGCTTGACGGCCAACTATCTTCCGGAAGCGCCGTGACCGATAACCAGCGCGCCCTTGAGCAAGGCATCACCAAAGACCTTCGTGGCCGGCTTACCTATGACGGCTACCTGCGATTGGACGCCTTGCTCAGCGCGCAGCAGCCGCTATCAACGCCCGAGCACCACGACGAGCTGCTATTCATCATTCAGCATCAGACCTCCGAGCTGTGGATGAAGCTACTGGTACATGAACTAAGCGCCGCGCTGCGGCACCTGCAGGCGGATCAGATTGGCCCCGTGCAGAAGTTTCTGGCGCGCGTAAAGCAGGTGCAAAGACAGCTGTTTGAGCAGTGGTCGGTACTCGAAACTCTCACGCCGACCGAGTACGCCGAGTTCCGCCATGTGCTGGGCCCTGCGTCTGGTTTTCAGTCGCTGCAATACCGCACGGTGGAGTTTCTGCTGGGCAACAAGAATGCTGAGATGATCGAGGTGTTCGCGTATGCGCCTGCGCTACAGAGTGAACTGTCGCGCGTGCTGCACGCGCCCTCGCTGTATGACGAGTTTCTGCGCTATCTCGCGCGGAGCGGACATGCGGTGCCGGCGCAATGCGTTGAGCGCGACTTCTGCGAGCCGCATACGCGCAACGCAGAGCTGCTGCCGGTGTTCGAGGCGATCTATCGCGACCCGCAGACCCACTGGGCGGCCTATGCCCTGTGCGAGCAGCTGGTGGACGTGGAAGAGAGCTTTCAGCTTTGGCGTTTCCGCCACATGAAGACCGTCGAGCGAATCATCGGCTACAAGCGCGGTACCGGCGGGTCGAGTGGCGTCGGCTTCCTACGCAAAGCGCTGGATCTGACGTTTTTTCCCGAGTTGCTGGAAGTAAGAACGCTGCTGGGATGAGGCAGCGCGCTGGTCGCGGTTTGACTCGCCGTGTCTTGGAGGGTAATCCTTGCGCACTTTTTCTGGTGCCAGCAGACGGACTAGAACGCTTCACCTGTTGCGTCCGATATGCGGGCGCAATCCTTACCCGGAGAGCTGAATGAGCGCGAGTCCGCAGCACAGTAACGACTTCACCCCGCCGCCGGCGGGCGAGTTTATGGGTCACCCAATCGCGCTGTGGAACTTGTTTGGCACCGAGTTCTGGGAGCGTTTCATGTACTACGGCATGCGCGCCATGCTGGCGGTGCATGTGGCCGCTGCTTTCTTCGCGCAGATGGGCGACAAAGCGGACGCCGAAGCGAGCAAAACATACGGCGGCTACACCGCGATGGTCTATATGACCGGAATCCTTGGCGGCTACGTCGCCGACCGCATGCTCGGCTATCAGCGGTCCATCATGTTGGGCGGCGTATTGATGGCCGCCGGTATGTTCTTGCTGATGTCGCCGACGCTGCCGCTGTTCCTGCTGGGGCTGGCGGTAGTCGTCGTCGGTAACGGCTTGTTTAAACCGAATATATCGACCATGGTCGGCAAGCTGTACGCGCCAGGCGATGCGCGTCGCGACTCTGGCTTCACGATTTTCTATATGGGCATCAACGCCGGTGCGCTGATTGCGCCGATCGTGTGTGCCAGCTGGATCGGCGCCAACTACGGCTATCGCTGGGGCTTTCTGGCGGCAGGCATCGGCATGATTGCCGGTTTGATGATGTTTCAGATCTACAAGGCTTGGCTGGGTCGCGTGGGTACGACACCGGTCGGAAAAGAGGGCTCAGGTCCGCTGATGCAGGTGCTGATCGGCTGCGCCGTTTTAGTGGTGCCGGTGTACTTTTTGCTCAGCAAAAGCGACGTGTTGGGCGGCCTGCTGATTGTCATGATGGTGGGTCTGGTCGCCTATTTCGTTTATAGCGGCATTGCCAGCGGCTCAAAGGAGCAGCTCCACCGCTATATCGCGATGCTGATTCTGTTCGGCGCCAATATTTTGTTCTGGGCGCTGTTTGAGCAGGCCGGTTCGTCGCTTAATTTCTTGGCGCGCGACTACGTCGATATGCCGACCATCTTCGGCTATCAGCTGCACTTCACAATTTTCCAATCGGTCAATCCGGTCTTCATTATCTTGCTCGCGCCGGTGTTCGCCGCGATGTGGCCGGCGCTTGATGGCAAAGCACTCAATCCGTCGATTCCGCGCAAGTTTGCCTATGGCCTGATGGGAGCAGCGATTGGCTTTTACGTGCTGGTGTTTGCGATCGGCCACACCGTAGGCGACACCGGCAAGATCTCGTGGATCTGGCTAACCCTGACCTACCTCATCCACACCATGGGCGAGCTGTGCCTGTCCCCGATCGGCTTGGCGATGGTGACCAAGCTCGCACGGCCGCATGAGACGGGTCTTGCGATGGGCGGAT
>JBBSIY010000083.1:0-11213 GCA_038257785.1 Lysobacterales bacterium | reverse complement strand
TTCCCGCCGGATACATCGCCGTTCGCGCCAAAGCCAGCGCCGGCTTGCTGACGTCGGTCGCTGTCACCCCAAAGCGACGCGGTGGCAGACATTCTGCCAATGCATCGTCAAGGACCATGGCCAGCGTGTAAGCCTCTTCCCCGGTCGAGCATCCCACCGAGAGCGCATGCAAATCCTGCTCAGGCGGCGTGTTGGCCATCCAGCTTGGAAGCCACTCGTTGCGAACCAGCGAGAGTGACGGCGGGTGACGAAAAAAATGCGTCTCGTGCACGGTGAGATGGTCAACCAGCGCCGCCCACTCCATCGCGCCGCGCGCGCCATCGAGTAAGTCCTCGTAATAGGCGTCATAGTCAGAGTGACCGGTTTCGCGCATGCGCCGGCGCAGGCCAGTAACCAAGAATGGCTTGCGTTCGGGCGGCACGGTGACACCGGTGCGCGCCTCGAGCAGACGCACCCAGCGCGCAAACTCAGCGTCACCCATTGAAGGCGGCTGAATGGCGACGCGAGGCGTGCGGCTGATGGCCATAACCATGTGCTTAACCTGTCGTTCTTACTGTTCGGTCAACTATCAGCTCGGTAGCTTGAAGTCGGCCACCGAGCGGCGCAGGTCGGCGGCGAGCTGCGCCAGATTTCCAATCGATTCTGCCGTCTGACTGGCACCGACTGAGGTCTGCGTGGTGATCTCCTGAATCACGTTCATAGTCGAGGAGATGTTGGTAGCAGCGGCCGACTGCTGCCGCGCTGCCTCAGAGATGTTCTGAATGAGGTCGGCCAAGTCGTTCGACACTTTCTCAATCTCGCCGAGCGCAAGACCGGCGTCTTCCGCCAATCGGGCACCAGCGACCACTTCCGCAGTGGTCTGCTCCATCGACGACACCGCTTCATTGGTATCGGCCTGAATGGTTTGCACCAGCGTCTCAATTCGTTTGGTGGCGTTAGACGCGCGCTCTGCAAGTCGCTGCACTTCGTCGGCCACGACCGCGAAGCCGCGTCCCGCTTCACCGGCAGATGCCGCTTGAATAGCGGCGTTCAGCGCCAGAATGTTGGTTTGCTCGGCGATGTCGTTAATCAGTTCGACGATGGAACCAATTTCTTGCGAGCTTTCACCCAGTCGTTTGATTCGCTTCGAGGTCTCCTGAATCTGATCGCGAATCGAATCCATGCCTTGGATGGTTTGCCGCACCACTTCGGCACCCTTGGCAGCGATCTGCACCGAGCGCTGCGCCACGTCGGCTGACTCAGCCGAGTTTTTCGACACCTCATCGATGGAGACGGCAATTTCGTTAATTGCCGCCGATGCCGAGGTGATCTGCTGCGCCTGCTGTTCGGCGGCTTCGGCCAGATGCATCGCGGTAGCCTGCGTCTCTTGCGCAGCAGCGGCGACCTGCACCGCGGTCTCGTTAATCGTTGTTACGAGGGAGCGCAGCGCCTCAATAGCGAAGTTGATGGAGTCCGCTATCGCGCCGGTGATGTCTTCGGTGACCGTGGCGCGAACGGTGAGGTCGCCTTCGGCCAGCGAGCCCATTTCGTCGAGCAGTCGCAAAATGGCCTCTTGATTACGCTGATTCAACTCAGACGACACTTGGAAGCGGCGACGCTGGTCGCGGTACAACGTGGTCAACAAGCCGCCAATACCGAACAAAGCGACGATACCCGCGAGAGCGCCGACAAGGGCGCTAGGGAACCACCGCTTGCCGGGAAGCGTGCTGAAACTCACGTTCAAGCTACGCGCGCCCTCCAGCAGATCGTTGGAGCCTTGGAAAATCTGATCCGAAGCTTCTTTTACCTCTGAGAGCTCAGTTGACGCCTCGAGTATGCCTTCCACATTGGCGCGCGACTCTTGGTAAGAGACCGATACTTCATCCAATATTTGCCGCGCCGCTGGCGACTCGACGCGCCGAATGCCCTGCTCGGTATTGCCCTCGATCAGGCCGGTAAGGACCTGGCCGAAAATACTGTCTTCGCGCGAGAAACGATCCGCGGCAGAGGTAGCGCCTGCACCGCCTTGGAGAATCAAGCTGACGTAGCGCAGCATCCGGTCACTCAAGACGATCTGGCGCGAGGCCGAATAGACCTGCGAACTCGCCGCGCCGCCGTCAATCATGGCGCGGACAACTTCGTCCATCTGGGTTTGCAGCTGCGGAATTCTCGCGGAGAAGTCGGCGGCCGTGTCGGCAAGGCTGAGCACTGTTTCTTCACTGGCCAAAATCTTGTCGGCGTTTTCCTTGACGTTGTTCCAGACGCTCGCCAGACGCTCTAGCTCTTCGCCAACGACTGAATTCGACTGATAGCCAGGCATGCCGGCGCTAGGCGCACCTTGCTGCAGCTCAGTGATGGAAGCCTGAATCCTCTCCTTGGTGGCCCGCAGATCGGCAAAAGCGTCGAAGCCGCCCGATGCTGCTTCCTGCGCGAACTTAGCGATCTGCTGCGAAAGCACCTGCACGTCGGCGATTCGGTTTCGCGCTTCGTTCTCTTGCGCTGTGTAACGCGCCTGAAAGGCAAAGTTAGCGCCCAATAGGATCAATGCGATCACTAGGATCGCGATCCAGAAGTTGATTGCGCCGCGCCGCTCGCGACCGCCACCCGCTGTTGTTGTGCTCATGTTTCCAACCTCGCCCCGAATTAAGAAATGCGGCCTTTACGCCGCAGCGGCCTGCCTAAACTCTGTTGTCCGCGTCAGCTGCGCCATGCTGAACACGCCATAGGTAATGTCATTCAACCGATAGGCCTGATCGACGAAGTTAGCGTAGCGACCATCCGTCAGATTGCCCGGCTCATGCCGCATAGCATCAACAAAATGCCGCTGACCCATCAGCTCATCGACGAGCACGGCGACGTTGCCGCCAGCCTGTTTGATCACCAGCGCACGCTGGTTTTCGTGCAGCACCGTGCGCTGACCATCCAAAAATTGCCTGAGATCAACCACCGGCAGCAAGTTGCCGCGCACATTGGCTATGCCTAACAGCCACGGCAGCCCGCCCGGAATGGACGTCAATGAAGGTACCGTAATGATTTCGACGACCTCGGCGAACGAGGAAGCCAAGCGCCGATCTCCTAGCCGGAAACAAACGCCGCGCCAAAGCCCGGGCGCGTCAATCTGTTCTGGCGTACCCGGCTGGTGGGCGAGACTGCGGTGCTCATAATCGGTGAGCACCTCGAACGGAGTTTGAATTGCCGGCATGCGCTCAGCTCACGTCGGGCGGAAGGAGCGCGCGGATGCGATCAATCAGAGCGCGCTCGCTCGGCGGCTTGACGAGGTAATCCTTGGCGCCTTGGCGTAAGCCCCACACGCGATCGGTCTCCATATTCTTTGTGCTGACGATGATCACCGGGATGTGCTGCGTTGCGGGGTCGCGCGAGAGCGCGCGGGTTGCTTGAAAACCGTTCATGCCCGGCATGATGACGTCCATCAGAACTAAATCGGGCAGCTCTCGTTTGGCCGCCTCAACGCCATCCTCGGCCGTTCCGGCGGTCAGCACAGAGTGCCCGTTGCGCTCCAGCACCGTGGTGAAAACGCGCGTATCTGTCGGCGAGTCGTCGACTATCAGAATGCGTGCCATGGCCCCCCAGCCTCCCTTTTAAACTTAAGCGCGCGCAGTAAAGCGTCGAACGGTACCCAGAAGCTCGTCGCGAGTGAAAGGCTTGGTCAGATATTCCTCCGAACCCACGATACGTCCCTTGGCCTTATCGAACAGGCCGTCTTTCGACGACAGCATGATTACCGGCGTTTTTCGAAACAGCTGGTGATTCTTTATCAGAGCACAGGTCTGATAGCCATCGAGTCGCGGCATCATGATGTCAACAAAGATGATATTGGGCTGGTAGTCCGCAATTTTGGCCAATGCTTCGAAGCCGTCGGTCGCGGTGATGACGTCACAGCCCTCCTTCTTCAGCAAGGTTTCGGCCGTGCGTCGGATGGTCTTTGAATCATCAATGACCATCACCTTGAGCCCAGTCAAGCTAGTCGAGCTCGCGTTGTCTTCCATCCCGTCTCCCCAACCAATTGTGCGTACCAGCGTGAGCACTGGCGATGTAGAGCTATATCCCAGCGTTGACACACGCTGTCAAGCCGCTGAATCCCCAATGTTAGTATAGCGACGTACATTCACACACCCACGGCTGCGGTTTTGCCCAACTCTTGAACAAGAAAAGCTGATGCCTCTCGACATCGCCGTGGTGATGGACCCAATCGGCTCCATTGTGACCAAGAAAGATTCGACCTTTGCGATGTTGCTCGAAGGCGAAGCGCGCGGCCACCGCATGCACTATGCGCTTCCCGGCAGCTTGGGTGTTGAGAACGGCCGTGCAATGGCCACACTGGCCTCAATTTCTGTGCGCGATGACGCCACTGACTGGTACACATTAAAGCCGGCAGCGCTGCGCTCACTTGGCGATATGGACGCGGTGCTCATGCGCCGCGATCCGCCGGTCGATGCGGAGTACGTCCACGATACGCAGGTGCTCAGTCTGGCGACCAAGGAAGGCGTGCGGGTGCTTAACGATCCGCAGGGCCTGCGCGACATGAACGAGAAGCTGTTCGCGCTGAATTTTCCGCACCTGTGCCCACCTACCCGCGTTAGCCGGCGGCCGGCTGAGCTGCGCGCCTTTGTAGAAGCGCATGGCGACTGCGTGCTAAAGCCGCTCGATGGAATGGGGGGACGCTCAATTTTTCGAGCCGGGCCGGGCGACGCCAACCTCAACGTCATCTTGGAAACGCTTACCCGCGACGGTCGCGATCTTGCGCTCGTGCAGACCTATTTGCCGGAAATCAGCGAAGGCGACAAGCGCGTGCTGCTTATCGATGGCGAACCCGTGCCTTTCGTACTGGCACGCATCCCGACCGGCAGCGACTTTCGCGGCAATCTGGCGGTGGGTGGACGCGGTGAGGCGCGGCCGCTTTCTGCCTCTGACCGCCGTATTGCTGAAGCGGTGGGGCCCGAGCTTGCGCGACGCGGAATGCTGTTTGTCGGCCTCGACATCATCGGCGACAAATTGACGGAAGTTAACGTCACCAGCCCGACCTGCATTCGTGAAATCGACGCCCAGTGCGGCACACGCATCGCTGCCACGCTGTTTGAGCGCATCGAGGCCCACTGCGGGTGAGTGCAGCGCCGCGCGTCACGTCGGGCGACCGGCTGGGTGCCACGCTGGTGTTCTCCGTGATGATCCACGCCGCGATCATTCTCGGTATCGGCTTTTCGCTTGACGATCCCGCGCCATTGGTCCCGACACTGGAAGTCATCCTCACCCAAACGCGCAGCGAAACGCCGCCCGACAAGGCCGACTTCCTTGCCGCCAGCAGCCAGCAAGGCGGCGGTGAGGATGAGCAAGCGCATCGACCGAAAGAGCCGCAGGCAGCGCGAATTCCCCTGCCGGAAGAAGGCGTCGCTCCGGTACCGATGGAGGCCTCCGCACCGCGGCCGACGCCGGAATCGACGGCGCCAGTGGTCACCACCACATCGCCGGCAGTCCAGCGCGCGGCAACGATCGAACCGACAACGCCGACCGATCCGCTGCCGACAAGCCGTGAGCTGATCGAACGTACGCTTGAGATGGCGCGCTTGGCGGCTGAAATCGAACGGCAAAGCGAAAGCTATGCCAAGCGACCGAAAAAGAAGTTTGTGTCCGCCAGCACCCGCGAATACGAATACGCCAGCTATTTGCGCGGTTGGGTTACCCGAATCGAACGCATCGGCAATCTCAACTATCCGGACGAAGCGCGGAGGCGCAATCTGACCGGCCAGCTGGTGATGACGGTTGCGGTTCGACGTGACGGCAGCGTCGCTAGCATCGACGTGGTGCAGTCAAGCGGGTACCCGCTGCTCGACGACGCCGCCCAGCGCACGGTGCGGCTGGCTGAGCCGTTTGCCCCGCTGCCCAATGCACGCGAGAAGATCGACGAGCTGCACATAACGCGTACCTGGCAGTTCTTGCCCGGCAACGTGCTGCGCAACGAATAGTCATCTTCTGCTGACGCATCACTGGCCCGGCGTACAATACCCGGCATGCAGGCGGGCACTTCTCTCGGTAACCACTTTCTGATTGCCCTGCCGGCGATGGCGGATCCCAATTTCGCCAAGGCGGTGACCCTGCTCTGCCATCACAACGACGAGGGCGCAATGGGCATCACGCTCAACCGCCGGTCGACCTATCGCTTGGGCGATGTGCTGGAGCAGATGGACCTGCACACAAACGATCCGATTCTCGCTGACGCGCCCGTGCTTCTGGGCGGTCCGGTGCAGCCTGAGCGCGGATTTGTGCTGCACGACCCGACCACGGACGCGTGGGACTCCACGTTCACACTGTCGCCCACGCTGCATCTGACAACTTCGCGCGACATCCTTGCCGCGATGGCGCGCGGCGCAGGGCCGCGTCGTGCCGTGGTTGCGCTTGGCTACGCCGGCTGGTCGGGCGGTCAGCTCGAGGGCGAACTACAGGCCAACGCCTGGCTAACCGTGCCCGTCGATAGCGCGATCCTGTTCGATACGCCGTTGGAGTCACGCTGGGAGGCATCTGCGCGGCTAATGGGCGTCGACCTGAGTCGCGTGACCGCCTACTCCGGTCGCGCTTGAGCACGCCCATCGCCGGCAGCGAGCTGCGTTGCGCGCTTGCCTTTGACGTCGGTGCCAAACGCACCGGGGTTGCCGTTGGTAACAGCCTCACCATGAGCGCGCGCGCGCTTACCGTGATCGAGCATGCCGGCGACTCTGCGGACTGGGCTCGCATCGACACTCTGCGCAAAGAATGGCGACCCGACGTGCTGGTGGTTGGCGAGCCGCTGACGCTCGAAGGCGAAGCGCAGCCTGCCACTCACCGCGCGCGCGCCTTCGCCGAACGCCTGCGCAAACAGTTTGGTCTGCCAGTGATCTTGGTCGACGAACGCTCTAGCTCGAAAGAAGCAGACGCGCGCTTTGCGAAGTCGCGCGCGCTAGGCACCGCTCGCCGCCGCGATGCCGCGATGCAAGACGCCATCGCGGCCCAGGTCATTCTTGAACGCTGGCTGCTGGCCGGCATGCCCGTCGAGGCCTGATCTACCGAGCCATGATCAACCAAGCCCTGATCAACTCAACCCAACTAGAGTGATACCGATGCGTCACTTACTCGCCCTCTACACCCTTCCGCGCGTCATCATCGAATCACTGCTCGAGCGCGCTCAAGCGCTACGCCCCGTCGCGCTCAGCGAAGTGATCGGACCGCGTCCATTAGCCGGTCGCGCCCTCGCCAACTTGTTCTTCGAACCTTCGACGCGCACCCGCTGCTCGTTTCAGCTGGCGGCAGCCAGATTGGGTGCCGATGTCGTGAATGTCGATATGGCCACCTCCAGCGCGCGCAAAGGCGAATCCGTTGCCGACACCTTGGCCACGCTGGAAGCGATGGGGGTGACACTGTTTGCGGTGCGCCATTCGCAAGATGGCGTGGTGAGCGACCTAGCCGCGCAGTGTGCGTCGTCAACACGACTGATCAACGCCGGCGACGGTCGCAGCCATCACCCCACTCAAGGCTTGCTCGACATGCTGACGATTCGTCAGCACAAAGGCGACGATTTTTCCAAACTGAAGGTCGCCATTCTTGGCGACATCCGACACTCGCGCGTGGCCCGCTCGGACCTGCATGCGCTGCGCGCGCTGGGCGCGGGAGAAATTGCGCTAGCCGCCCCCGCCGCGCTACTGCCGGAAGCATCAGCCGCAGATGGATGCCGCCTTTACGCCGACGCCGATGCAGCCGTGCGCGACGCCGATGTCGTCATAGCCCTGCGCCTGCAGCGTGAGCGCATGGAGGAAGGGCTGGTGACGTCGCTGGAAAACTTCTACACCGATTGGGGTCTGAGCCCAGAGCGCTTGGCGCTCGCCCAATGCAACGCCATCGTCATGCATCCGGGCCCGATGAATCGCGGCATTGAAATTGCCGGCGTCGTCGCTGACGGGCCACAGTCGGTCATTCGTCAACAGGTGTCTAACGGCGTGGCCGTGCGTATGGCGGTGCTAGAGGCGCTTAGCGCTGCCTAGCGCGATCTAGAATCTCGAATCTAACGTGACTCAACCAGCTCCACGCCATCCATGCCTTGCGACAGCGTATGCGCATCGCCGCCCTGCGAAAGCTTGATCTTGAGGCGCACCTCGTTGCTGGAGTCAGCATGCCGCAGCGCGTCTTCGTAGCTGATTTCGCCCGCCTGATAGAGCTCAAACAAACTCTGATCGAAGGTGCGCATACCCAAGTTGGTCGATTCCTTCATGACCTCTTTGATCTTGTGCACCTCGCCGTCGCGAATGTAGTCCTGCACCAGTGGCGTGCCGAGTAACACCTCCATCGCCACACGCCGCGACTTGCCGTCAGGTGTGGGAATCAGCTGCTGCGCCACGATGCCCTTCAGATTCAGCGACAAATCCATCAGCAGCTGATTGCGACGGTCGTCTGGGAAGAAGTTGATGATGCGGTCCAGCGCCTGGTTGGCGTTGTTGGCGTGCAGGGTGCAAAGCACTAGATGGCCTGTCTCAGCGAAGGCAATCGCGTGGTCCATGCCTTCGCGGGTGCGCACCTCTCCGATCATGATGACGTCAGGCGCCTGCCGCAGGGTGTTCTTCAACGCCGCGTCCCAGCTATCGGTATCAATACCGACTTCGCGCTGGGTAACGATGCAGCCCTCGTGCTTGTGCACGAACTCAATCGGATCTTCGATAGTGATGATGTGGCCGGATGAGTTCTGATTGCGATAGCCAATCATCGACGCCAGCGAGGTGGATTTGCCGGTGCCTGTCGCGCCCACAAATATGATGATGCCGCGCTTGGTCATCGCCAAGGTTTTCACCACGGGCGGCAGATTCAATTCCTCGATGGTCGGAATTTTGCTCTCGATTCGACGCAGCACCATGCCGACCTGATTGCGCTGGTAAAAGCACGACACGCGAAAGCGGCCTACGCCAGACACGCCGATGGCGAAATTACACTCGTGGGTCTTCTCAAACTCTTCGCGCTGCGACGGATTCATCACGTTCAGGACAAGATCGCGCGCCTGCTGAGCGGTCAGCGGGCTCTGCGTGATGGGCTGCAGACGACCCTGTAGCTTCATCGACGGCGGCGCGCCCGCAGTAATGAACAAGTCGGACGCCTTCTTGTGCGCCATCAGCTTGAGGAACGAGGTGAAGTCGACTGTGCTCATGGGTTGGTTCCGTGATTCGTAATTTGTGATTTGTGATTCGCAAAAACTAATGAAAGGCGAGCGCTTGTTAGGCTGCTGCCGAATCACGTCTCACGAACCACCAACCACCGCAGCATCAATCAAACAAACGCTTGTCCTTCGCATATTCGCGCGCCTGCTGACGCACAATCTGCCCGCGCTTGACTAGGTCTTGCAGACACTGATCCAGCGTCTGCATACCGACGCCTTGGCCGGTCTGAATCGCCGAATACATCTGCGCTACCTTGTCTTCGCGAATCAGATTTCGAATAGCGGGCACGGCGACCATGATCTCGTGCGCCGCCACGCGACCGCCACCGACCTTTTTCAGCAAAGACTGCGAAATGACCGCGCGCAGCGACTCCGACAGCATCGAGCGCACCATCGGCTTCTCGCCCGCTGGGAACACGTCGATCACTCGGTCAATGGTTTTGGCCGCCGAACTGGTGTGCAGCGTGCCGAACACCAAGTGGCCGGTTTCTGCCGCCGTCAACGCCAAGCGGATGGTCTCAAGATCACGCAGCTCACCGACCAAGATGTAGTCGGGATCTTCACGCAGTGCCGAGCGCAGCGCTTCGGTAAATCCGTGCGTATCGCGATGCACCTCGCGCTGATTGATCAAGCAGCGGTTGGAGGTGTGCACGAACTCAATCGGGTCTTCCACCGTGAGGATGTGGCCATATTCGTTTTTATTGATGTGGTCGATCATCGCCGCCAGCGTGGTTGACTTGCCCGAACCGGTCGGGCCAGTGACCAAGATCAAACCCTGCGGCTGATTTATTAGCTCGGTGAATATTTTCGGCGCGGCCAGATCTTCCAGCGACAGCACTTCTGACGGGATCGTCCGAAACACCGCGCCAGCGCCGCGGTTCTGATTGAACGCGTTGACACGGAAGCGCGCGAGGCCGGCAATCTCAAAGCTGAAATCGACTTCCAAAAATTCTTCGAAGTCGCGGCGCACTTTGTCCGACATGATGTCGTAGACCAGCGCATGCACTTGCTTGTGGTCGAGAGCCGGAATATTGATGCGACGGACGTCGCCATCGACCCGAATCATGGGCGGCAGGCCCGCTGACAAGTGCAGGTCAGAAGCCTTGTTCTTAACCGAAAACGCCAATAGCTCGGCAATATCCACGCGCAGTCCCCCCGGAGTGTCCGATAAACTGACGGAGCGCTGATGCCGCTCCGCTACGCGGTCGAGTATAGCGCCGTCGCAAGGCTTTGCTAGACGCCTAGGGCATAACAATTGGCGGTTTAGGAGTACGTTCACCGGATGCACACTTCTCGTGTTGCCCAAGCAGGCGAGCCGCTAACGCGCCTCCTCGCGGCTATTAATGCCGCAAATCACGCGACGCCTGCGCCAAGTCATGCGCGTTTGCTGGCCGTGTCGAAGACTCAGCCAGCGGCAGCAGTTCGGGCGCTCGCGGAACTCGGGCAGGTCGCATTTGGCGAGAACTACGTGCAGGAAGCGGTGGCAAAAGGCGCGGAGCTTGTCGACCTCAACCTCGAATGGCATCTGATTGGACATTTGCAGTCCAACAAGTGCCGACTCGCCGCCAATGCCTTCGATTGGGTGCAAAGCATTGATCGACCCAGCTTAATTAAGGCGCTGAACGCGGAACGAGATCCGCAGCGCAGCCCGCTGAACGTCCTGATCCAGGTCAATGTCGATGACGAGGCGAGCAAGAGTGGCTGCCGGCCAGATGAAATCGAGCGCTTGGCGGCAGCCATCGCGCATTCACCTCGGCTGCATTTGCGTGGACTGATGGTGATTCCCGCGCCGCACCCGGACATGGCGTTGCGCCAGCAGGCGTTTGAGCGCACTCGCTCGCTCTTTGATCAACTCGCCGCGCTGCATCCCGACATCGACACTCTTTCGATGGGCATGAGCGAAGATTTCGAATCCGCTATTCGCGCTGGCGCCACAATGGTGCGCGTTGGCTCGGCCCTGTTTGGACCGCGCGCTGGCAGAGCTGAGTCAACGGCCAGCTGATCAACGGGATATCCTGCGGCCCCTGCTCAGCGTCTGCCGCCTGCC
>JBBSIY010000082.1:0-11284 GCA_038257785.1 Lysobacterales bacterium | reverse complement strand
GGCAAGGTCAGCAACGTTACGGATTACGGCTGCTTTGTTGAAATCGAGCCAGGCGTCGAAGGCCTGGTGCACGTCTCCGAGATGGATTGGACCAACAAGAACGTTAATCCGTCCAAGGTGGTTCAGGTCGGTGACGACGTCGAAGTCATGGTGCTGGACGTTGATGAAGAGCGTCGCCGTATCTCGCTTGGTATCAAGCAATGCGCGCAGAATCCGTGGGAAGCGTTTGCGTCCAACTTCAAGAAGGGCGACAAGGTCTCGGGTCAGATCAAGTCGATCACCGACTTCGGCGTCTTTGTTGGTCTGGACGGCGGCATCGATGGCTTGGTGCATCTGTCAGACGTGTCGTGGAATGCGACCGGCGACGACATCGTGCGCAACTTCAAGAAGGGCGACACGGTTGAGGCGGTCGTGCTTGCCGTCGACCCAGAGCGCGAGCGTATTTCGCTTGGCGTCAAGCAGCTTGAGCAAGACCCGTTTGGCCAGTACATGGCGGCCAACACCAAGGGCAGCATCGTCAACGGTACAGTGAAGGAAGTGGACGCCAAGGGTGCCACTATCGATCTGGGTGACGGCATCGAGGGCTACGTCCGCGCTGCCGACATCGCCAAGGAGCGCATCGATGACGCCAGTCTGCATCTGAAGCTGGGTGACGCAGTGGAAGCTAAGTTCATCGGTATGGATCGCAAGGGTCGCACCCTGCAGCTGTCAATCCGCGCCAAGGATGAAGCCGATCTGCGGGAGACGATGGACGAGTATTCGGCCACCGCCACGAGTGCCGCTAGCGGCACCACCAAGCTGGGCGCGCTGCTGCGCGAGCAGCTGGGCAAAGCTGAAGAAAGCAAGTCCGAGTAAGGTATGAGTACCAGCGACCCGCGTGAGCGGGTCGCTGGTCCTTTCTGCACGGCCTTCGTACACGGATTAGATACAGCATGACCAAGTCGGAACTCATCGAAGCCTTGACCCTGCGTCAGGCACATCTGAAAGCGGACGACGTTGACCTAGCGGTCAAGACTCTGCTTGATCAGATGGGCGATGCGTTGGCCGATGGTGAACGGATCGAGATTCGCGGCTTTGGTAGTTTTTCGCTGCACTTTCGACCCCCGCGTATCGGACGCAATCCGAAAACGGGCGATTCTGTCGCGCTTCCGGGCAAACACGTGCCGCACTTCAAGCCGGGTAAGGAATTGCGCGAGCGCGTGAATAAGCCGAGCGCCTCCAACGAGAGCGCCGGATAGGCGAGCTTGTTTATTGGCCGGCGCATTGGCCGCTGAGTCCGTTAAAGTGACGACTGACCACTGACGGGACTCCCCGGTGCGAATTGCCTATCTGATTCTCTGTGTCACTGTGCTTGCAATGGGTGCTCTTTTCGGCGCGCTCAACCCGCAGCCCGTGTTGATCGATTTCTACTTTTCTGCTCACGAGATGCGTCTAGGCTTGGGCTTGCTGCTCGCCGCGCTAGCCGGATCACTGCTGGGTGGCATTTGCGTTTGGGCGGGGGTTGTTGTTCCTCTTCGTCGCAAACTTGCGCGGCATCGGCGCGAGAGCGGAAGGCAGGCCAGGGACCTCGTCCCCACGCCGAACCATGAGCCCCTTGTGTGAGCGAAGCGCAGCTTCTGTTTCTGCTGCTCCCTATCGCCGCACTGTCGGGCTGGCTTGCGGGGAGGCGCGGTAGCGCACAGCACACCGGCCGCAAGGTTAGCCGCCTTTCAACTACGTATTTTCGCGGGCTGAACTACCTGCTTAACGAGCAGCCGGACAAAGCAATTGAAGTTTTCCTGAAGATCGCAGAAGTCGATAAACAGACCGTCGAAACACACTTCGCGCTGGGCAATTTGTTTCGCCGGCGCGGTGAGGTAGATCGCGCGATTCGCGTGCATCAAAACCTGATCGCGCGAACTGGCTTGACCGAGGAGCAAAAGACTCAGGCGGTGCTCGAGCTCGGTGAGGATTACATGCGCGCCGGATTGCTGGATCGCGCGGAAACCTTGTTCACCGACCTAGTCAAACTGGAGGCCTCTGCGCCGCAGGCCTTGCGTCACTTAATTTCTATCTACCAGCAAGAGCGCGACTGGCTGAAAGCCATCGAACATGCGGTTCGATTCGAAGTAGCCACCGGCGAACGAACGGGTCCGATGGTGGCGCAGTTCCATTGCGAATGTGCTGAACAATCACGGCAGCGCGGCGACTTGTCGGCCGCGCAAGCGAGCCTAGCGCTGGCGTTTGAAGCCGAACCCAACTGCGTGCGTGCAGGCATCCTCGATGGCCAAATCGAAGCCACGCTAGGCAACGATCACTCGGCCATACGCGCGCTTGAGCGGGTCGCAAGGCACGAGCCAGAAATGCTCCCAGAAGTATTAGCTCCCCTCATGGCGGCATGCGAGCGGCAAGATGAAGGACACCGCGCACGCGCTTTCTTGCTTGAGATGATGGAGCGTCACCCTGGGGTATCACCACTTCTCGCCCTCACGCGGTTGATTGAGCGCGAGCAAGGCCGAGAAGTTGCGGTGGACTATCTCGTCAAGCATCTGCGGCAGCGTCCGTCGGTACGTGGCCAAGGCATGTTGATTGACCTCAGCATGGCCGACAGCGGCCCGCAGGAGCGCGACGTGCTGCAAGTCTTGAAACAGCTTACCGATCAGCTGGTCGCTGGCTCGTCGGCCTATCGCTGCGGCCGCTGCGGCTTTGGTGCGCGCGCGCACCACAGGCAATGTCCCAGCTGCAAAAGTTGGAACAGCATCAAGCCCATCCACGGTCCTATCGGCGAATGATTCTTTCACCCCTCACGCCGCCGCCGTCGCTAGGCTGGCTTTTACTGGTTCTGCTGGGCGGCTTTGTCTTCGCTGCGGCGCTGGTAAACGCGGCCATTCGCTACAGTGCATCGCGCGGCTTGCTTGATGCGCCCGGTCGCCGCACCTGTCACGCGGCGCCAACGCCTCGCGGCGGCGGCGTTGGCGTTGTCGTGGCCTTCCTAGCCGGACTCAAGCTGCTGGTACTGTTTGAGCGGGTATCGCTGCGGCTCGGCTTGTCGCTTGCCATTGGCTTGCTGGCGGTGGCGGCGATTGGATGGCTTGATGACCATCGCCCGCAGCCTGCGCTGCGGCGCTTGCTGGTTCATGCAGTCAGTTCCGTGCTCATTGCATGGGCCTTGTTAGGCTGGCCGATAACCGTGTTTGACGCAGCGCAGTTTGGTCTTGCGATCTTGGTGCTGATGACCGCGATCAACTTCGCTAATTTCATGGACGGCAGCAACGGAATGCTCACCATCCAGTCGATGGCGATCGCGGCGCTGCTCATGTTGCTGGCCGTGTCATTGAGCGAGTGGCCGCTGGCTCTACTTTCCGCGCTGATGGTGGGCACCTCGGCCGGCCTGCTGCCGTTCAACTTCCCGCAGGCAAAAATCTTCATGGGCGATGTCGGCAGCGGATCGTTGGGCTTGCTGATCGGAGCCATCACGGTTGCGGTGGGCACGGCGTATGGATCGAGTTTGGTGCCCGTTTTGATTGCCAGCTCGGCACTGTGGCTGGACGCTGGTCTGACGCTGGCGCTGCGCCTGCTGACGGGGCGGCGTTGGTACGAAGCGCATCGGTCTCATTTGTTCCAGTGGTTAATACGTCGGGGCTATTCGCATGCAAAGGTCGCCTACGCGTACCTAGCGTGGACGCTGCTCGTGTCGGCCCCGTTGGTGCTCAGTGCGCAAGCGGGTTGGCTGCATGAACTCGTTGGCTTGGGCATGGTCACAGCGCTCGGCGCGGCGGTTTGGCGCTGGTCTAGGCTAGCTCTCGTGGCGCAGGTGCGCGCCTCGCGACGCGCGCCGCACGCCCATGTCCTTAAAACAGTTGAATCAAGTAGAGAGAGCTGATGCCGTTTGGTCGTGTAATCGCTCGCATACATCCGCGTATCGCCGTCGTGCTGCACGACCTCGCGATGGTGTGGCTGGCGTGGTACGTCATGAACTTGGTGCGCTACAGCATGCAGCCCGAAGCGCCGATGGTGCCCCTATTTGCCCCCGAGCTGCCGCTGGTGTTGACCGCGCAAGGGTTGGTGCTTTGGTGGACAGGCTTGTACCGAGGCCTGTGGCGTTTTGCCAGCCTGCCTGACCTGTGGAATATCGCGCGCGCCGGCGTTTTTGGCGCCTTAGGCATCAGCTTGGCGTTGTTCTTGTTTAGTCGGCTGGAGGGTGTGCCGCGGTCGGTGCTGGTTTTTTATCCGGTCGCGTTGCTGGTAGTGCTGGGCGCTCCGCGTCTGCTGTATCGATTTTGGAAAGACAGCCGCTATGGCATCACCTCGCAAACCCCGGCGCGGCGCGTGTTGATCCTAGGGGCGGGCCGGGCAGGCGAGGCGCTAATACGAGACCTCAAGCGCGAGGAGCGCTATCGCCCCGTCGGCCTGCTCGATGACAATCGCGCGCTGCGCGGCGCCAAGATGCATGGGGTTGCCGTATTGGGCGGATTAGACCGACTAGAGGAGATCGCCCGCGAGTCAGCGGCAGAAATGCTGCTGATCGCGATGCCTACCGCCAGCAATCAACAGATGCAGCGCGTTGTTGAACTGTGTGAGAACACAGGATTAGCGTTTCGCACCGTGCCGCATCTTCGTGACGTTGTTGAAGGTCGGTCCAGCTTCAACGAGCTTAAGGAAGTCGCCATTGAGGACTTGCTTGGCCGCGATCCGATTGTTCTCGACTGGTCAGCCATTCGTATTGCGCTGGCCGGCAAGCGCGCCTTGGTTACCGGCGGCGGCGGTTCGATTGGTGGCGAACTTTGCCGGCAGGTGGCGCGCCTCGGCGTTGAGTCGCTTACCGTGGTGGATTTGTCTGAGTTCAATCTATATCGAATTGAGCAGGAGCTGCGCGGCGAGTTTCCCGAGCTGGTATTGAACTGCGTGCTCGGCGACGTTGGCGATGCCGCGGTATGCGAGCGCGTGCTGGAGCGCGTGCGTCCGCAGCTGGTGTTTCATGCTGCTGCGTTTAAGCATGTACCGCTGTTGGAAAGCCATTTGCGCGAGGCCATGCGCAATATCGTGTTGGCAACACAAACCATCGCCAATGCCAGCGTGCGGCATGGCGTTGATAGCTTCCTGATGGTGTCGACGGACAAAGCCGTCAACCCGGCGAACGTGATGGGGGCGAGTAAACGTATGGCGGAGATCGTCTGCCAAGCAGCGGGCGAGGGCAGTACTACCCGATTCGTCACGGTGCGGTTTGGCAACGTGTTGGATTCGGCTGGCAGCGTGGTGCCGCTTTTCCGTGAGCAAATAAAGCGCGGGGGGCCGGTGACCGTTACCCATCCCGAAATTACCCGCTACTTTATGACCATTCCCGAAGCCTGCCAGTTGATTCTGCAGGCGATGACCCTGGGCAAGGGCGGTGAAGTGTTTGCGCTCGACATGGGTGAGCCGGTGCGGATCCGCTACCTAGCCGAGCAGATGATTTATCTTGCTGGCAAGCACCCGGATCGCGATGTCCGCATCATCTACACCGGGCTGCGACCCGGCGAAAAGCTATTTGAAGAGCTATTCCACGCGCAGGAAGATTACGCGCTCACTTCGCATCCTAAAATCTGGCTAGCGCGCTCACGCCCGCTTGAGCGAACGAGCTTGGATGGCAGCCTGAATCAGATACGGCAGGCCAGCCAGCGCTTCGACGAAGCTGCGCTTGAGCGACTCTTGCGCGACTGGGTGCCCGAGTATCGAGCTGATCCGCGTGCCGGTGACGCTGCCGTCATTCCCATTCAGCGCAGCGCTTAGCGCTATTGTAGCTACTGCTCTTTTTATAGCTTGTTGAGACTTAAGAATGACCCGAATTCGCAAGGCGGTGTTTCCGGTAGCCGGATTGGGCACACGCTTTCTGCCGGCCACCAAAACGGTGCCGAAGGAGATGCTGCCCATCATCGATCGACCGTTGATCCAATACGCGGTCGATGAGGCCATTGAGGCCGGCTGCGACACGCTCGTGTTCGTTACCAATCGCTACAAGCATGCCGTGGCCGACTATTTCGACAAGGCCTATGAGCTGGAGCAAAAGCTCGAGAAAGCCGGTAAAACTGAGCTGCTGGCGCTCATCCGCGACGTGCTGCCGCAGGGCGTGCGCGCTATATTTGTGACGCAGGCAGAGGCGCTCGGGCTGGGTCACGCGGTTTTGTGCGCAAAGCCGGTCATTGGCAACGAACCTTTCGCCGTGCTGCTGCCTGACGATCTGATATGGAACACGGGCCCTGGCGCGCTTACACAGATGGCGGACGTTGCCGAGGCGCAGCAGGCCAGCGTGATTGCGGTGCAAGACGTGCCGCGCGAGCAGACGGCGAGCTATGGCATCGTCGATACGTTGGGCAGTAGTGAAAACCCTGCCGTGATCCACGGTATGGTCGAGAAGCCGCGTCCCGAGGTAGCGCCCAGCACCTTGGCCGTCGTCGGTCGTTACGTGCTGCGGCCGGAAGTGTTCGGCCTGCTAGAGCAAACCAAACCCGGCAAAGGCGGCGAGATCCAGCTGACTGATGCCATCGCTGGATTGGGCTCTAGTGCGCCCCTGCTAGCGTATCGGTTTCAAGGGCGTCGTTTTGACTGCGGCAGCCGCATCGGTTTGGTGGAAGCAACGATCCGTTTCGCGCTGGATCACGAAGACCTCGCAGATGACGCGCGTGCCTACATGCGGGCTGCGCTAGCGGAAACCTGACCTTCGCTGACGCATTGCGGCTAAGGACTCGTGAGGCGGCGCTTCTGCAGTCCATCGCGAACCGCAATGGCGAGCACGAGGGCGGTGGCCGGAAGCACGCCATAGAGAACCACTGTCGTGAGTTCGTCTTCCAAATGGTGCTGGCGAGCGTCCAGCACTAAGTACGTTGCGTAGACGACATAAAGTGCGAGCAGAGTCGCGCCCTCATGTCGTGAGATAAGTCGGGTAAAGAAGATCGGCAGGCATGCGATTGCGACCGCGACCATCACTGGAATGTCAACATGCTGCGCGGCCTTGGCGACCGGTAACCCGTAGTCTGCGACCAGCGCACTGAGTCCCAGCACGCCGAAAATATTGAAGATGTTGCTGCCGATCACGTTGCCGACAGCAATCTCCCGCTGACCGCGCAGCGTCGCCAACACCGATGTGGCCAGCTCCGGTAACGAGGTGCCCGCAGCAACGATAGTCAGGCCAATCACCAGTTCGCTAATTCCGAATCCACGCGCAATAGCAACCGCCGCATCCAGCAGTAGTTCTGAGCCTATGATTAGCAAAGCCAGTCCGGCGATAATCAGCAGGCCGTCGCGCAAAGGGCGTCGAGGCGGGGTATCGCCGACCGCTTCTGATACGCGTGTCGGGTCGCTGCGGGCTTTCCATATCGACCAGCCGATGTAGACCAAAAGCAGCCCGAAGAGCACGCCTCCTTCAAAACGACTAACGGCTTGGTCTGAGCACATGAGCCACACCAACAGCGAAGCACCGACCATTATCGGCACGTCCCAGCGGATTAGCTGACGGTCGATCGCCAGCGGCGCCACCAGCGCCGAGAGTCCAAGTATCGCCAGCACGTTGAACACGTTGCTGCCGACCACGTTGCCGATGGCGAGGTCGGGCTGGTCCTGCAGCACCGCTCCGACCGAAACAGCCATCTCAGGTGCGCTGGTGCCAAACGCCACCAAGGTAAGGCCCACCAGCAGCGGAGACACGCCGAAGGCGGCGGCGAGCCGAGAGGATCCCTTCACCAAAAGCTCGGCTCCGAACGTCAAAACCGCCATGCCAGCAGCGAAAATCAGCAGTTGCAACAGCATCAAGGTTCTCGTTTGGGGGGCGTGCCAGTTCTCAGATGTGGGGTCTGCGAGGGGATGGGCAAGTGCCCGTCTGTGTCCGGAGGCGTTCTGCGTTGAGCAAGCAGTCGACGGTGAGTCCGTACATCTGTTGCATCGGCCGCCTAAGCTTAGGCCTACGCGCGCGCTCCCGTGGGGACTGGACCGAAACCCCCGACGGCAAGACGCAAACATCTGACGCCGTGGCGCACCCAGCATGGGGTGCGCGAGGCGAGTCAGTCAGACTGCTTCGATGATCCCAGCCGCACCCATGCCGGTGCCGATGCACATCGTCACCATGCCGTACTTCTGCTTGGTGCGTTGCATTCCGTGAACAATGGTGGCGATGCGGATCGCGCCGGTCGCACCGAGCGGGTGACCGAGCGCAATTGCGCCGCCTAGCGGATTGACCTTGCTGGCGTCGAGCCCGCAGGTGTTGATGACCGCGAGCGCCTGCGCGGCAAAGGCTTCGTTGAGCTCAATCCAGTCCAGCTGGTCCTGATTCAATCCTGCCTGCTTCAATACTTTCGGGATGGCGGCAATTGGCCCAATGCCCATGACTTCAGGGCGGACGCCGGCGACTGCAAATCCGACAAACCGCGCTAGCGGGGTGAGGCCGTAATCTTTGATGGCCTGCTCGGACGCCAGCATCACGCCAGCTGCGCCATCCGACATCTGCGAGCTGTTACCGGCAGTCACGCTGCCGCCCATGCGGAACACAGGGCGAAGCTTGGCGAGACCGTCAACGGAGGTGTCCGCGCGCGGGCCTTCGTCATTTTCAATCAGCAGTTCGCGCAGACGCACCACGTTGCCCGCTACATCGGGCTGGCGAGATATGACTTGGTAGGGGGTAATTTCATCTTTGAAGTAGCCAGCTGCCTGAGCCGCTAGCGCTTTTTGGTGCGAGGCATACGCAAATGCGTCCTGCGCTTCGCGACTGACCTTCCACTCTTCGGCGACTTTTTCCGCCGTGATGCCCATGCCGTACGCGATGGCAACGTTGTCGTCCGAGAACACTTTCGGACTCATGGCGACTTTGTTGCCCATCATCGGCACCATCGACATCGATTCGGTACCGCCTGCGAGGACCAGATCGGCTTCGCCTAGACGAATTCGATCTGCCGCCAGAGCGACGGCCTGTATCCCCGAGGAACAAAAGCGATTGATTGTTTGCGCGGCAACCGTGTTCGGTAGTCCGGCCATCAGCACGCCGATACGCGCGACATTCATACCCTGTTCGCCCTCCGGCATCGCGCAGCCAATGATGGCATCGTCGATCCTTGCTAGATCAATGCCGGGCGTTTGCGCTACGACGGCGCGAAGGACGTGGGCGAGCATCTCATCGGGGCGCGTATTGCGGAACTGACCCTTGGGCGCCTTGCCCACCGGTGTACGAGTGGCGGCGACGATGTAAGCGTCTTGGACTTGCTTGCTCATGGTTATCTCCGGGATTCGGGATTCGTTTGAAGCGGGATATCACTAGGGGAATGGCAATAGGGCATGGCTGGCGGAGTTCGGGATGCAAGATCCGGCTTATCCGAATCCCGAACCCCGGCACTGTCATCAATTCCGCAGCGGCTTCCCGGTGGTCAGCGTGTGCATGATTCGGGCCTGCGTTTTGGGCATCTGCGCCAGCGCGACAAAGTGTTCGCGCTCAAGGCGCAGTAGCCACTCTTCATCGACGAAGGCGCCGCGATCCACTTCGCCACCGCACAGCACCGTGGCGATGCGCGTTGACACTTCCATATCGTGGTCAGAGATGAAGCCGCCTTCGCGCATGTTCACCAGCATCATCTTGAAAGTCGCGATTCCAACGTCGCCAGCGACGGGAATTCGCCTTGCCGGCAGCGATGGTCGATAGCCTGACTCGGCCATCGCCAACGCCTGCTTCCGCGCGACATGCAGCAGCTCGTGCGCATGAAACACCACGATGTCGTCCGCACGCAGCAGCTTCAATTCCTTGGCATCCAGCGCCGAGCTGCTTACTTTGCCCATGGCGATGGTTTCGAAATAGCCTTTCAGGCCAGCAAACACGTCACCGCCAGCGCCTACGCTGGTGCCGACGCGGACAGCAATTTCCTTCAAGCCGCCGCCCGCCGGCAGCAAGCCGACCCCAGCTTCGACCAGTCCGATATAGCTCTCCAATCCAGCGACCGTGCGCGCCGAGTGCATTTGAAATTCACAGCCGCCGCCAAATGCCATGCCGCGCACCGCAGCGATGACCGGGACGGTGGCGTACTTGATGCACTGACTGGTTGCCTGAAAGTTGGCGACCATCGCCTCGAACTCGGCAATCTTGCCGGCCTGCAGCGAGCCCATTGCGCCAGATAGGTCGGCGCCTGCGGAAAACGGCTCCTTGTGCTGCCAAAGTACCAAGCCCTTGAACTCGCGTTCGGCAGCATCGACGGCCTGCTGTACGCCGGCTAAGACGCCGTCGTTGACCGTGTTCATCTTGGTTTTGAAGCTCAGAACAGCGACGCCGTCACCATCGGTCCAACACCGCACTGCGTCAGTCTCGAATACGGTGGTGCCCATATCGGCACGCTCGCCCAATACTGGATCAGGAAAGCGCTGGCGCGAATACACCGCTAAGTCAGAACGTGGCGTCTGGGCACCGCTCGCCGGGCTAAAGCTACCGTCTGCTGAATGCACGCCTTGGCGCCCGTCGGTCACCCACGCAGGCAAGGGCGCATCCGACATCGTCTTGCCGGCCTGAATGTCCTCGTTGATCCATCCAACGATTTCCTGCCAACCCGCCGCCTGCCAGGTTTCAAATGGCCCGAGCGCCCAGCCGTAGCCCCACCGAATGGCAAGGTCGACATCGCGCGCTGTGTCGGCGATGGACTCTAGGTGATAGGCGCTGTAGTGGAACAGATCGCGGAACATCGCCCACAAAAACTGCGCCTGGGGATGCGCACTGGCGCGCAGGCGAGAGAACTTTTCAGCCGGATTCTTAAGTTTCAAGATTTCCAGCACGTCGGCGGCTGCGGCCCCCGTTGCTGGACGGTAATCTTGCTTAGCCAGATCCATCACCAGAATGTCTTTACCGCGCTTAGTGAAAATGCCGGCGCCGGTTTTCTGACCCAGTGCGCCTTTGCTGATAAGCGCTTGATGCCACGCCGGCGCTTTGAAATAGCGGTGCCAGGGGTCCTCGGGCAGCGTATCTGCCATCGTTTTGATGACGTGGGCCATGGTGTCCAATCCGACCACGTCCGACGTGCGGTAGGTGGCCGACTTAGGGCGCCCCAGCAAAGGTCCGGTCAAGGCATCGACTTCGTCGAAACCCAGACCCAGCGCTTCGGTGTGATGCATGGTTGAGAGAATTGAAAACACACCGATGCGATTGCCGATGAAGTTCGGCGTGTCCTTGGCGTAGACGACGCCTTTGCCCAGCGTCGTCGTCAAAAAAGCCTCTAAGCCTTGCAGCACTGAAAGGTCGGTGCCTCGACAGGGAATCAGCTCAGCCAGATGCATGTAGCGCGGCGGATTGAAGAAGTGCACGCCGCAG
>JBBSIY010000081.1:0-11316 GCA_038257785.1 Lysobacterales bacterium | reverse complement strand
GTTTCGCCAGCCAAGGCAGCGTGCTGCCAGCGCGCGGCAGTGACGGTTTACCGATTGTCGCGGTTAACACCAGCGACGCCGATGTCGAGTTTTTTCGCGTTAAACCCTCGTCATACTCGGATTTTTTTGCTCGCTGGCAGCGCAACGGCCAGCGCAGCTATTGGGAAATGGAAGACGTCGTCAGGCTTGCGGAGCCGGTGTACGCCAATCGATTTGCGCTGAGCAACACGCCCAACGAACGCACAGTGTCGATGCTGCCGATTCACACCATCACCGAATTGCAGCCGCCCGGACTCTATTTGGCCGTCATGAAACGGCCCGGTCAGTTTGATGGCCAGTTGGAAACCACCCAATACGTCGTCACCGATCTCGGCATGCATGCGCGCAGCGTCGGCAATACGCTGTGGGTGCACATAGCTTCGCTCGAGAGTGGTCAGGCGCGCGGCGCGGTGCAGGTCGAGGTGATCGATAGCACCGGCAAGGTGGTCGTAGAGGGCAGCACCAACGGCGAAGGCGATGTCGCTCTCGAATATCGCCCGCAGCCGGCGCACGTGCTGGTAGCGCACTCGGGCGGCGAACTAGTGCTGCTGCCATTTCAGCAGCCGGCGCTCGACCTCTCAGAGTTTGAGGTGGCGGGCCGCAAGCATTCGGCGTTGGACGCCTACACGTGGTCGGGTCGCAACCTCTACCGACCCGGCGAAACGATGCAGCTGTCCGCACTGTTGCGTGACTTCGACGGTCGCTCGGTGGTCAAGCCGCCGCCGCTGTTCGCTCGGCTAAAGCAGCCGGATGGCCGCACGCTGGCAGCGCAAACGCTAGAGCCGGGCGAACTCGGCTACTACTCGCTGCGAAAACTCATCGCAGAGGATGCCGCCAGCGGCCGCTGGAGCGTCGAGCTTCGACTGGACCCCGATAAAGGCGAGCCCATCGGCAGCTTCGATTTCCGCGTCGAAGAATTTTTGCCGGAGCGTTTGAAGCTCAATCTGGATGCCAAGCCGCTGCAGCTAGCGCCTGGCGACAAACTGCCGCTGCAAGCTGAAGGCGCGTTCTTGTATGGCGCGCCGGCCGGCGGCAATCGTCTCAAGCTGGAACTGCTTTATCGCAGCGCCAGCAAGGCGGTTACCAGCTTGCCCGACTACTTCTTCGGAGACCCTACTGTTGAACTGCCAGACGGCCTACAGGAAGCGTTTGACGGCAAGCTCGACGATGAAGGCAAGGTCGAGACTGATCTGGACGTGCTGCCCGACGCCACCATCACCTCGCCAGTCGAAGTGCGCGTAGCCGCCAGCCTGTTTGAATCGGGCGGTCGGGCCATTCGTCGTTCACTCGTGCGCACGGTGTGGCCGGCGCCGTCGCTCGTCGGCGTGCGTCCGCTGTTTGATCCTGAAGAAGGCGCAGACAACAATTCAACCGTTGGCTTCGAAGTTCTGCGCAGCGCCGTCGATGGCACGCTGAGTCCGGCAGCACTTGAAGTTAGCTTGGTGCGCGAGCATCGCGACTACCGCTGGAGCTGGCTGGACGGCCAGGGCTGGACCAGCGACTACACCAAACGCTATGAAACGGTCGAAACCCAGCTGCTGGCGCTGGAGGGCGAGCGCCCGGGCAAGATCGAAGTGCGCGTTGAATGGGGCGAATACCGACTGGAGATTCTTGACCCCAGCACCGGTTTGACGATGCGCTATCCGTTTACCGCCGGCTGGAGCTGGAACAATGAGAATCGCGGCATCGATGCGCGACCTGACAAGGTCAAGCTGGCGCTCGACAAACCCGGCTACAAGATTGGCGAAACCGCGCAGGTAACGATAACGCCACCGCACCCGGGACCGGGCGTGCTGCTGGTTGAAAGCAGCGAAGGCCTGCTGTTCGAGCAAGCATTCGAGGCCAAGCCGAACGCGCAGATTGAGTTCGAGGTGCAAACCGGCTGGCAGCGACACGACATCTACGTCACGGCATTGGTCTTTCGCCCAGCAAGCGCGGCAGGCAACGGCAGCCCGCAACGCGCGGTTGGCGTCGCCCATTTGCCGATGGCGCGCGGCGATCGAACGCTGGAGCTGGTGATTACCGCAGCCGAGGTCACCCGGCCCGGCGAGACGATGACCATCGAACTCAGCGCGCCGCAGCTCGCAGGGCAGACGGCATTTGCAGTGATTGAAGCAGTCGATCAAGGCATCCTCTCGCTCACTGGCTATGCGCTGCCCGACGCCGCCGAGCACTTCTTGGCACGTCGCGCGCTCGGTGTCGAAAGTCGCGATGTGTATGGCCGGGTGATCGAGCGCTTGCAGGGCGAGCGCGCACGGTTGCGCTACGGCGGTGACGCCGCGTTAGCCTCACTTCCGCAGTCGCGCAGGCCAACCGCCCGCGTGCAAACCGTTGCCTTGCATCACGCCCCCGTCGCGTTCGATGCCGGCGGCAACGCCAGCGTGCAGTTCGTGATGCCTGACTTCAACGGCGCGCTGCGGATTGCCGCGCTGGCCTATACCGGCGAGCGCTTTGGCAAAGCCGAACGCGAAGCCAAAGTGCGCGCGCCGCTGGTGCTCGAGGTCAGCACGCCGCGCGCAATGGCGGTGGGCGATCAGGCCAAACTCACTGTCGATTTACAAAACTTGAGCGGTGCCCCGCGCACCTATCGCGTTAACGCGCAGGCCGACGCGCTGCTCGCCATCGATGGACAAACGCAGCAGGTTGAACTTGCCGATGGCGCGCGACGCAGCATCACCTTTCCTCTGCGCGCGCTGCCGGGGCAAGGCGTTGGCAAGTTCAGCGTTGAAGCGGTCAGCGACGACAGTCGGCTACGCCGCGAGTTTGAAATTGCCGTTCGGCCCGCATGGCCAGCCGAGCGCCGCGCGCGTGCGCGCGTGCAAGAAGGCGCGGGCTCGGTTGCCGTGGGTGCTGATCTGATCAGCGGGCTGATTCCGGGTTCAACTCAAGTTCGACTCAGCCTCTCAAGCGTGCCGCCGCTGCCGTTTTCTACCGCCGTTGGCGGATTGATCGGCTATCCGCACGGCTGCGTTGAACAAACCAGCAGCCGCCTGTGGCCGCTGCTTTGGATGGATGCCGACACAGCGAGCAAATTTGGACTGACGGCGATTGATCCCATTAAGCGTCAGCAAGTGATTGACGCCGGCTTCAGCCGTCTTGCTGCGATGCAGCTGGCCAATGGTCAGTTCGGCTTCTGGCCAGGCGATAGCTGGGCGCAGCCGCAGATGACATCGTTCGTCGCTGAGCTCCTGCTCACCGCCCGCGAGGCAGGACATGCCATTCCGGAATCGGTCCTGGAGCTAGCGTTGAAGCGCCTCGGCGAAGAACTGCTGACGGGCGGCGACGGCTACTACAGCTACGACAATTCCGAGCACTTGCGCTTTGCCGCAAGCGCGCACGCTGGCTACGTCCTTGCCAAACTCGGCCGCGCGCCGCTGGGTTCGCTGCGCTCGCTGTATCAACATGAGCGCAGCAAGTCGCTGACTGCCCTGCCCCTGCTTCAGCTTGGCATCGCGCTGCGCCTGCAGGGCGACACCGCGCGCGGTGACGAAGCGATTGCTGAAGCGCTCAAGAAGGTCAGCCAGCGGCCCAGCTATTTGGGCGACTATGGCTCCGAGCTGCGCGACGAGGCCTTGATGCTCGCCCTACTGCACGAGAACAATCTGGCCACGCCCGCTCACAACGCCCGGCTGATCAACCTGACGCGCGAGCTGCGCTCGCCGGAAAGCAATCGCTGGGGCCTCAGCACGCAAGAAATGCTCGCCATCTTTCGCCTCGGTCGGCAGCTGCTGGACGGTCAGGACACCACCCTTGCAGGCGAGCTGCGTGTGGGTGATCGCACGATCGAGCTGCCAGCCGTCGCGATGTACTCGATGGACCTCAACGCAGACGAGCTGCGCAGCGGCGTCAGCCTTAATCTTGCGACGGAAGGTAAGGGGCAGGTCTGGATTGCCGAGGACGCATTGGGGGCTCCGATCAAGCCACCCGCAGCGCGCGACGACGGCATGAACATCCGTCGCACCTGGTACCGCATGGATGGCAAGGTGTTCGAGGGCGGTCCCATCAAGGAAGGCGAAACGCTGATCGCGCGGATCACCGTCATCGCCAAAGAGGCTGTGCCCGATGCGCTGGTTACCGATCTGCTGCCGGCCGGGTTGGAGGTCGAGAATCTGGCGCTAGGTGACACCGAAACCCTAGAAGCGCTGGTCATCGAAGGGACGCCGCTTAGCGAGCGTCGATATGGCAGTGAAATCCTGTACGAGGAATATCGCGACGACCGCTATGTCGCCGCCGTCAAGCTCTATGGCGGTGAGACGCATCTCTACTACCTGCTGCGCGCTGTCTCGCCGGGGCGCTTCATGATTCCGCCGCCGCAGGTTGAAGATATGTATCGCCCGCGCCTGTCGGGCATTGGCAAGACGCCGGATCAGCTGCTGGAGGTGGTCGCGCCTTGAGCCAAGGAACGCCCGCGGCTAAAGCCAGCGGGAGTTCGGTAGTGACCGAGCGCGTGCGCGCATCCACCATCACCGGGTACATTGAAGAAGCGCCGCAGAGTCAGGCTCACCTGCGCCTGCTGTAGGCCATCCTCAAAAACGTCGCGCCGAATGCGCAAGAAGCGATCGAATGGGGTACACCGCTGTTCATTGAGCCACGTTTTTTGTTCTCGTTCTCGGCCCACAAGGCGCACCTGAGCTTTGCGCCATCATGGGACTCACTAGCGGCATTTCGTGCAGGGCTGGCATCGCATGAAACGATCAAGCATTTCCTGAAAATTCCCTATCGTGACGAACTCCCGGAAACCCTAATTCGGCAAATTGCCGAGCATCGCCTTCGACACATGCAGACGCGCTAAGGCGATTGTTTTTGGTAGAGGCTTTGGCAATCAACTCAGCATCGGCATGAGTACGGGCATAATCCATGCTCACTCGTCTGGAGGGGCGCGCGGTGGCGAACTCGGCTTACAACAAACCTTGGGTTAAACATTTCCCGGCCGGCGTGCCGGAAGAGATTGACGTGAATCTCTATCCGTCGGTGGTGGCGCTGATGGAGGAGAGCTTCCAAAAATTCGCCAATCGCCCTGCCTACGTGCTGATGGGCAAGACAATCACCTTTGGTGAGATTGATCGCTTATCCCAAAATCTCGCGGCTCATCTGCAGAGCAAGGGCCTAGTGAAAGGTGACCGCGTCGCGATCATGATGCCGAACGTATTGCAGTACCCGGTGGCTGTCGCGGCCGTGCTGCGTGCTGGTCTCATCGTGGTCAACGTCAACCCGCTCTACACAGCGCGTGAACTCACTCACCAGCTGCAGGATTCAGGTGCTAGTGCGCTAATCGTCATTGAGAACTTTGCGGCTGTCGCACAGGAAGTGCTGGCACACAGCTCGGTCAAACACGTCATCACCGCCTCGGTGGGCGAGATGCTGGGCTTCCCCAAAGGTCTGGTCGTTGATTTCATGCTGCGCAAGGTCAAAAAGACCATTCCACCGTTCGCCATTGCGAGCGCGATCAGCTTCTCTGCGGCGCTGAAAGATGGCGCGCAACACACGCTGGTTAAACCAGCTATCAGCGCAAGCGACATCGCCGTGTTGCAGTACACCGGCGGCACCACGGGCGTTGCCAAGGGCGCCATGCTGCTGCACAGCACCATCGTTGCGGCCTTACTAGCGGCTGAGGCTTGGATTCAGCCCGGACTGAAAGCCAAACCCGCCGGCGACCAAATGACCGTGGTTTGCGCGCTGCCGCTCTATCACGTGTTCGCCTTTATCACCTGCTCGCTGCTGGCGATGCGCTGCGGTGGCTTAAACGTGCTGATCCCGAATCCGCGCGACATTGGCGGCATGCTGAAAACCTTGAAGTCCCACCAAATCAATATCTTTCCCGCCGTAAACACTTTATTCAACGCGGTCGCTAATCATCCCGACGCATCAACCGTCGATTGGTCCAAGCTGCAAATCTCCAACGGTGGCGGCACATCGGTGGTTGAAGCCACGGCCAAGAAGTGGCTCGCGGTCACCGGCTGCCCCATAGTTGAAGGCTACGGCTTAACCGAAAGCTGTTCTGGAATCACCTGCAATCCAACCGACAGCAGCGTCTACACCGGCAATATCGGCATGCCCATGTCAAACATGGATGTCCGGCTGCTGGACGATGATCGGCACGATGTTGCGCCCGGCGAACCCGGCGAGATTGCGCTGCGCGGGCCGCAGATCATGGCTGGGTACTGGCAGAAACCAGACGAAACGGCGAAGTGCATGACACAAGACGGCTACTTTCTCACCGGCGACGTAGCGGTGATGGATGAGCGTGGCTATTTCAAAATCGTTGACCGCAAAAAAGACATGATTCTCGTGTCAGGCTTCAACGTATACCCAAATGAAATTGAGTCGGTCGCCGCCAGCTGCCCAGGCGTTTTGGAATGCGCAGCCGTTGGCATCGCTGATCAAAACTCGGGTGAAGCGGTAAAGCTGTTTATCGTCAGAAAAGACCCCGACCTGACGATAGAGCAGGTCAAGGCGTATCTAGCGAGCCAGCTAACCGGTTACAAAAAACCCAAACAGATCGCGTTTATCGATGAGCTGCCGAAAAGCAACGTCGGCAAGATTTTGCGGCGCGAGCTGCGCGACAAGCCGTCAGCTGCGACTGGCTGACGACGCCTGTGAGAATTGTGGTTCATTGGAGACTGTGGGTGATGTCGTGAGGCGGCCTACCCGGCACGTCATTGCCCGCTTTATGTTTCCAGGGAAACTGTAGGCTTCGACGTGAACCAGGTTTCCCCGAATCGTCAGGGTGAGATTTCTGTTCCTGTGGGAACTGTAGGCTGTGCCTTGAACCGTCACTCCGCACAATCGTCATTGCGAGGCCGGCTTCATCGGCCGTGGCAATCCAGCTCTTGAGTTACCGCATTGTTCCTAGCATCTGGCGAGGTTTCGTCCGTCTAGGCCGCCTGGGTCTCAGATACTCAACAGCGTTCGATATGGATTCATGGCGAGTAAGTCCACCGCGCCCTAGTGGCTAGGCAAGCGCAAACCCTCTGCGGTGAGCGCCGCGACGTCAGCACCCTGCATGCCACGCTTTGCCGGCCTGACCTCGGCATCTCCAAGCGCGCTGCCACCCTCAAGCTGCGCCCACAGCGCGTCCAGCCCGGCATAAACATAGGGCAGCAGCGGCACGTAGCGACTTCCGATGGTCGGCACGCCGAGAAACGCGTCGAAGTGCTGCGCGTCGTGAATGCGCCAGTACGCCAGCGGGCGCGTCGCTGATCGACGCACCCAGCGCACATACGCACCGCCGCTGAATGCTTCGGGCACTAGCCCATCGTCAACGCCGTGGATGACGAGGATGGGTAAGCCTTCGCGGGGCAGCCCTGCGCGCGTCGCCTTGACGTTTTGCTGCAGCGCTTGCGACTCGGTGTCCTTATCAGTCCACAGCGCACGCAGGCAGCGCAGCTGATCAAACGGGTTAGCGCCTTCGCCGCCATGAACAATTTGCACGCCGGAACCGGGCGCAATGCCGCTGCCGTCGCTCCACCACAGCGCGCGCTCGGCACGCGTTGATGCGCGTGGCGCGCCTGCGGCATCGGTCATCGCAAAACCGAAACCGCAGGGCATCGTCTTCAGGCCTTGTCGCGTATAGCTAGCGGCATAGGTAACACCGACGCTGCGCCAAAGATCAAACGTGGTGCTGAGCATGCCCGCACGCAGGGCGGCATCGGTCCAGCCGCCGCTTCTTAGGTGCGCTAAGGCCTCTTCGGGTGCCGATTCAGCGCTGCTGACCAAGCCTGCATCGAGCAGAACGGCACACGCCGCCTGTCGCTGGGCGGCAACGACCGGCACTGCGAGCGGCAGCGGCGCATCGGCTAGCTCGGGAGACGACTGCGCGCAGGTCATCCACAGGGCGGCGTCCGTGCTGTAGTCGTACAGCGCGCGTCCGCCCTCGCCCGGCAGCACGTTGGGTGCGGCTGCCACTACGCCATCTAGCCAACTTTCGTCGAGTCCGGTCACGTCGAGCCCGCCGCCGTCTAGCTGACGCTGTTCGCGCTCGGCAGCACGTAATACCGCACCACCGCCGTTAGAAAGACCGACCGCAATGATTCGCGTGTTCGCTGTCGTAAACGGGGCCTGCGCAGGAAGTGCTTGATTCAGCTGATCCAAGCCAAACATCGCGGCTTGGCGTAGATGATTGCCCCACTCCGCCTCTGGGTTGTCGCCCGAGTTGGCGTGCTTGTAGCCGATGCCATTATTTGTCTCAGCGACTGCATCGGCATGAAAAGCCATTGCCTGAGGGTCGGTCGTCAAACGCCCATCGAGCGCTGTGCCTTCACCACTTGCCGCGTCGTACAGGTCAGTGCCCGCGCCTTTATCGGTATAGACAACGGCGCAGCCGCGCGGCAACCCCCAAGCGCCGGCCACAGCAATCGCGCCGTAGATTCCGCGCGAACCGCTAGACGCGGTTACCAGCAAGCAGCGACTGCCTGCATCAAATGCGTCGGGAACCTGCAGCATCACTCGATGCGATGAGCTAGCCGTCGGCAAGCGCACCAGCGCCTGAAACTCACGCCCCGGAACGGCCGGCACGCCACCGTACACAAGGCCATAGCCGCCTGCTGGCGAGAGATCCGCAATACCGCGCCAGTTGGTCCACAGCGCGCGGCGACGCAGCTCTTCGGCCGTGGGCGATTCAGGATTAGCGACGGCAGGTGGGGTTAGAGCGCGCAATCCGGCAAGGCCCAGTCCCGCGCTCAACAAATCATCGTTTACTCGATGAACGGTGGTTCTGACTTCAACGTGCATGGCGGGTTTGGTGTGGTGCTCATTTGTCGTTGGGCGCTGCAGTGGGCCAGCACACGCAGCCAGCACAAGAGTCGACAGACATATTAGGGATTGCCGCACGCGCGAAGATTTGAGAAGTGTTTTCATGACAACAAACTAACCCGCATCGTGCTGCAATTCATCGTACCTTGGTACATCGTCGGCGGCGGCGTTGGCTGTTAACGTAAGGTCGCATCGATCCACCGCCACCTTCAATCCTAGGAATTGCCACTGTGTCCGATCGTTTTTTGGCAGAGCGTCACGCGTTTGTTACCGGCGCAACATCCGGTATCGGGCTAGCCATCGCCTGCGCACTGGGCGCAGCGGGCGCACGCGTCTCGTTCAATGGGTTTGGCAGCGCCGAACAAGTTGCCCAGGCAAACACGCAAATCGCCGAATCTGGCGCACGCTCCGCTCACTACTTCGATGCAGATTTGCGCGACCCAAGCGCAATTGAACAAATGATGGCGCAAGCGTCAGCGTCTGCCCGAATCGACATCCTGATCAACTGCGCAGGCATGCAGCACGCAGCCTCGTTGGCTGAAATGCCCACTGATCGCTGGGACGCGCTAATCGCGGTCAACCTAAGCGCGGCCTTTCACACCATGCGGCTATGCCTACCAGGGATGGCTGAGCGCGGCTTCGGGCGCGTGCTGAACATCGCATCGGTGCATGGCCTCGTGGCCTCAATCAACAAGGCACCTTATGTTGCGAGCAAGTTCGGCTTGATCGGGCTGACCAAGGTGGCCGCACTCGAATACGCGGCAGTTGGGTCGCGCGCCAGCGGCGGCGTAACGGTCAACTGCGTCTGTCCGGGCTGGGTCGAAACACCATTGATTGAGCCGCAAATTGCCGCACGCGCAGCCGCCATTGGCGGCGATCGCGAGGCGGGCATTCGCGATATGGTGCGCGAGAAGCAGCCAAGTCAGCGCACGTCTTTGCCCGAAGAAATAGCCGCCACCTGCGTTTGGCTGTGTCGCAATGAATCACACAATCTGACGGGCACCGCCTTGCCGGTTGATGGCGGCTGGACCGCGCAGTAGCCGCTTAGCAGCAATCCACCATGGCAAGCGCTAGAGTGTCGCCCTAATCAGACCAAGGCGACACCATGCACACGCTCTATTACGCACCCGGAACTGCCAGCTTTGTCATTCACTGGCTGCTGATTGAGCTGGCGATACCGCATGCGCTACGCAAGCTCGATCTCAGTCAGGGCGAGCACAAGCGCCCGGAGTATCTGGCCATCAACCCTGCCGGTGTGGTGCCCGCGCTGGTGATCGACGGGGTCGCGCACGGCGAGTCGGTCGCGCTAGTCATGCATCTAGCCGACAGCCACCCGACGCATGGCTTTGCGCCCTCTATTGGCACGTCAGAGCGGGCGCGCTACTACGAGGCGCTGATTCGCTGCGCCAACACCCTGCAGCCAGCGTTTCGGCGCTGGTTTTATCCCGACGTGGTCAGCGATACCAGCGAAGCGGCCGCACTGCGTTTGGGCGTTCAGCAGCAAATCGAGGCTGGGTTTGCCCGTTTCGAATCTGATCTTAGCGATGGCCGCTTGTACTTGTTGGGTGAACAGATTAGCGCCGCCGACTTCATGCTGGTGATGCTGATGCGCTGGTCGCGCAACATGCCCAATCCTGCCACCTCACTTCCTTACTTGAACGCTCTAGCAGCACGTTTAAAAGCGCGCCCGTCGTTTGTTGAACTCAACACGCGCGAAGGATTAACTGAGTGGCTGTAACTCGCGGCTAGTCAGCGCCAAAGCGTCCGACGTCAGATGGACCGGTCACCGCGCAGCGCACCGCCTGCGCGAGCCCAATCTGCGCGAGGCTGGACGGTCGTGGGGATTTTTGTGCTGTCGCTCATCGGCGGCATATGGCTGCTTGATCGGTGGTTTCCGCTGCCGCTGCCCGATGTCGATAAAGATGCCGCAACGGTAGTGCTCGCCCGAAACGGTGAGCCGCTGCGAGCGTTTGCAGATGCGCGCGGCGTCTGGCGCTATCCGGTCACGTTAGATGAAGTGCCAGCAGACTATCTGCAGGCGCTGCTGCATTACGAAGACAGACGGTTCTATCACCACTACGGCATTGATCCGCTCGCAATTGTCCGCGCGATCGGGCAAACGCTACGCTATCGCCGTGTGGTGTCCGGAGGCTCGACACTAACGATGCAGGTCGCACGCTTGATCGAGCCAGGCCCGCGAACCCTCGCCGGCAAGCTGCGACAGGCGCTACGTGCGCTGCAGCTTGAGTGGCATCTCGACAAGCCGCAAATTCTCACGCTATACCTCAACTACGCACCGTTCGGCGGGACGCTGGAAGGCGCACAGGCGGCGAGCTATGGCTATCTTGGCAAGCCGCTGTCGAGAATCTCGCCGGCCGAAGCTGCCATGCTCGCCGTACTGCCGCAAGCGCCAAGTCGTCTGCGTCCTGATCGCCATCCTGAAGCAGCGCGGGCGGCACGCGATAAGGTGCTTTCGCGACTGCAGCGCGACGGCATTTGGGACAGGCAAAAACTTGCCGAAGCGCG
>JBBSIY010000080.1:0-11409 GCA_038257785.1 Lysobacterales bacterium | reverse complement strand
CTAGCCTGAATGTGCCGTGTCGCGTATATGCGCCGGTCGGCACACACGAGGACCTGCTGCCGTACTTGGTCCGCCGCCTGCTGGAGAACGGCGCCAACACGAGCTTCGTCAACAAAATCACCGACGAGCGCGTCAGCCCCGCCGAGCTGGTCGCCGACCCAGTGCGCACCGTGGCCTCGTTCGCCACGATCGCTCACCCAAAAATCTCACAGCCGGTCGCCCTGTTTTTCGAAAGCGACGGAAGGAAAAATTCAATGGGCGTCAACCTCGCCAACGACAACGAACTGCGCGCGCTAGCCGAACGCATGGAGTCCGCTCAGCCGCCGCGCAAGGCAGGCCCGATTGTGCCCGGCGCCACGTGCAGCGGCGCCATCATTCAATCAACCTCGCCTGCGGACCGGCGTGTCGTGGTCGGTGAATGGCAGGCCGCCGATGCCGCGACGGTAGAGCAGGCGCTGGCCAACGCCGTCGTCGCACATCCCGAATGGGACCGCCTGCCCGCGGCATCGCGTGCAGCCATCCTAGAACACGCCGCCGATCAGCTTGAACTGCGTCTGCCCGAGTTCATCGACCTGTGTACGCGCGAAGCCGGCAAGACCATTGCCGACGGCGTCGCCGAAGTGCGTGAGGCGGTCGATTTCTTGCGCTATTACGCGGCGCAAGGGCGACGTCTATTCAGTCAGCCCGAGAAACTTCCCGGCCCCACAGGTGAATCCAACGAGCTGCATCTGGCCGGGCGCGGTGTGTTTGTCTGCATCAGCCCGTGGAATTTTCCGCTGGCGATTTTCATGGGTCAAGTTGCGGCGGCGCTAATTGCCGGCAACAGCGTCATCGCCAAACCGGCCGAACAAACCACGCTAATCGGCTATGCGGCGGTTAAGCTGCTGCATGACGCGGGCGTGCCGGAAGGCGCACTGCAGTTTGTGCCGGGCGATGGCGCAACCGTCGGTGCGCCGCTGACCCGCGACCCGCGCGTGGACGGCGTTGCGTTTACTGGGTCCACCGAAACCGCACGCGCTATCAATCGCGCCATGGCAGCGCGTGATGCCGCCATCGGCGTACTAATCGCCGAAACCGGCGGCCAGAACGCATTGATCGCAGACTCATCGGCGCTGCCGGAGCAACTGGTCAAAGATGCGATCAGCTCAGCCTTTGGCGCAGCCGGTCAGCGCTGTTCGGCAGCGCGCGTGCTGTTTGTGCAGGAAGACATCGCCGACAAAGTGATTGAACTGCTGGCTGGCGCGATGGATGAACTTACCGTCGGTGATCCAGCGCTGCTGTCCACCGATGTCGGTCCAGTGATCGACGCTGACGCACTGAACATGCTGCAAACGCACGCCGACCGCATGGATCGCGAGGCGACACTGATCAAGCAGGTCACGCTCGACGAAAGCGTCGCGCACGGCTGCTATTTCGCGCCGCGCGCTTATGAGCTGAAGCGGCTGGATCAGCTGACCCGTGAAATCTTCGGCCCGGTGCTGCACGTGCTGCGCTTTGATGGCGAACGCATCGACGAGGTCATCGACGCCATCAACGCCACCGGCTATGGCCTGACGCTTGGCCTGCACAGCCGCATCAACGAAACCGTTGATCGCGTCGCGCGTCGCGCCCGCGTCGGCAACTGTTACGTTAATCGCAATCAGATCGGCGCGGTGGTCGGCGTACAGCCGTTCGGCGGCGAAGGCCTATCTGGCACCGGCCCGAAAGCCGGCGGTGCGCACTACCTGCTGCGCTTCATCACCGAGCGCACCCTGACCGTCAACACGACGGCAGCTGGCGGTAATGCTTCGCTGCTGACGATTGGCGATTAGTAGTCTGGCCAGAATATGTTTGAAGTCTAAGGAAACAGCCGTTCACCCTGAGCCTGTCGAAGGGTGCTTCGACAGGCTCAGCACTAACGTGTTTCTACTAATTTGCGGCTCTTCAAATGACTGCCCACTTCGAACCTAGCCATACGATCATCAGCAGGCCGGATCAATAGGACATCGTCTTGCCATATTTTGAGATCGGCCTGTGCATTGTTGGCGCCAGCCTCTTCTTCAACGCCGGCAAGCTGGAAGCGAACGCCGGCAAAGCCGATCACTCGGTTCTTTGGGCCAGCCTGTCGGTCCTGACGTCGGTACTGGCGCTGGCTGCCGGTGCAGGCTGGTTCCTATGGCTGATTGCGCAGATTGCTCTACTGATCGCGATCGCGCTCGGCAGGATGCTGCTAACGCGCGACTAAACCCGTTCGTGCTGAGCGCCCTTCGACAGGCTCGGGGCGAATTGCGAATCGCTAACGCCGCAAAGTTCGACGAAATTCCGGCCACATCAATAAGAAGCGTCGGCAAACTATTGCTGCTTCCGCGTCGGCCGCTGAGCCCGTAATCGAAACGTTCCATCGCAAGCGCCCCCAGCGGGCGGGGCTGAACTTCAGGCCACGACCATCGGTTTCGAAAGAGACAAACATCTTGCTCGCTAGACCCGGAGCGCTGAGTCGCGCGCCGCTGATCAAGCGATCTTTGGAAGGGGTGCGACATTTGCCCTACTGGTGACACGTAGAGAAGTGGGATCCCACAAATCTACGGAGCTGACCATGAGCCAGTACAGCCTTGCCCTAGGCGACGAGTACCGCCGCCTGTTCGACACGCTTGAGGTGCGCAGTGCTCGGGCGGCCGAGGTGGACCGTCTGGTGAATGAGGCACTCGCGCTAAAGCCGCGCTACCTCAGCATCGGCGAGCCGCTGGGCGTGCCGTGGTACTTCATCGCCGCGGTACATCTTCGCGAGAGCAGCTATCGCGTCGATCGGCATCTGCATAACGGCGACCGGCTGACAGGCCGCACGATTCAGGTGCCGGCGGGCCGTCCGAAGATGGGTGAGCCGCCTTTTACCTTCGAGCAAAGCGCCAGCGACGCCTTGACCATGAAGAGGCTGCACACGTTGCAAGACTGGTCGCTGCCGCGCTTGCTTTATCAGCTAGAACGCTACAACGGCTTCGGCTACCGCACGCGCGGCCTGCCGTCGCCGTATCTGTGGAGTTTTTCGCACCACTATCTGCGCGGCAAGTTCGTCGCCGACGGCAAGTTCGACCCGGCCGCGCTCGACAAGCAGTGCGGCACAGCAACCCTGCTGCGGCGCATGGCTGAGCGCCAAGAGATCGCGTTCATCGACGAACCGTCGCTCAACGCCGACGCCATCGTGGTGCCCTTCGCCGTCAATCGTCTAACCGCGATCGCCGACATCGAACGCGCAGAGGCGCTGCAGCACTGGCTCAATACCTTCGCCGGCGTGTATCTCAAAGTGGATGGTTGGCCCGGCACGCGGACCTCGAATGCTTTCAAGGTAGTGACCGGCAGCTACCTGCCAGGCGATCCGCGGCTCGCATGACCAACTTTCCATCAAGGACACGCGCAATGAACACGCCGCCGCCTATCAAAGTGATGCTGTCGAGCCGCTCTAAGAGTCGGATATTTGATCCACCGGTTGCGCTGTCAGACGTTCGACAGAGGCTACAGGAGCAACTGAACGCGCTGCGTTTGAGCTTGCCCAGTGTCGATGGGCGCCCTGCATGGATCGCGACTGATCCGATGTTCAACGTCTGGCTACACGAACCCGACACCGCCAGCACCGCCTGCAACACCTTCGAGCAATCGCTCAAAGAGATTCGCCGCGCCGACATAGTCATCGTGCTCTACAACGGCGAGGCTGGCTCCGCTGCGGGCGACAGCGCGATTGGCATTTGTCACGCCGAGCTGCAGGCGGCACTGGCGCGGCCAGGCGGTGTCGTCCACATCATTGAACTCACTCCGATCGCCAACACCACGCTCCAGCGCGACGAGAAGTTTCGCGGTTTCCTCGAAGACCAGGGTTTGTTCCACACGAAAGTAGCCAATGAGTCGGAACTACTGTCGAAGGCGTTACAGCTATTGCAGAAAGCAGCAGCCGAACTTGTTGGGCGTGGCGCGAGCGGCAAAGCCCGTCGAGACAGGGGCCAGCCTCTCGACTGGAATTGCCTTTCTCTAGTCTCGCGCCAAGCAACTATGCGCGCCGCCCTAGCGGCCGAACTCGGGGCGCTTCAGTCGAACTCTTCTGACGAACACATTGTTGAAATAAACCTTGCCGGAAATACGTTTGGCACGCGGCTCGACGCTATTCCCGCCGCCCTCAGCGTGGCCGCTGCTCGCGAGCTGGTAGGTCAACCTTTTCATCGCGACCATCGCTTTATTGGCAAACTCAAAACTTCGAGCCCAGGCATGGTGCACGTGATCGCCTGTCATCGCGGCGTCACCGAAGGACAGGCCAGCCGCATGTTGGGTTCGCCAGACGCCATCACCGTTCCCTGTGACTTTGGCGTCTACGCCGCCGATCACGTGCAGCACATTCAGCTGTTCCTTTTGGCCAACTGCGCCGACGAACCTGCCACCGGCATCGCCGTGCGCCGCCTCAATGAGTGGCTCGGCCAAACCCGAGAGATCGAACGCGTAACCCTTCGCGCCCACGCCCGTCGGCACATTTTGCTGGCGGTGACTGCGGCATCAGAGCTGGCCCGTGGCGCAGGGCTCGAGTCGCCCGCAATTCAAAAGCCGGTAGGCAAGCGACGCCAATGAGTGACCGGCTCGCCAAACGACAAAGCACCACAGCTCTACCCAACAAACCCACCACCACCGGAGATAGTCATGCCACACGTCACCTTCGTACACGGTCTCTCGAACAAGCCGGCTGCCGATGTCCTGCTGCCCATCTGGAAGCGCGCTTTGGCCGCTGGTGATCGCGGCCTTAATCTCGCCGCCGAGGGCGTCACCTCGTCGATGGTCTATTGGGCAGATGTGCTCTACGAGCAACCCGACACGGAAGCCGAAGCGGTGGCCTATGAATCGGCATTGTCGGAAGATCTCGCGCGCGCCGATGGCAGCGCCGATATCGACCTGATCGCCATTCAGGCGCGCACGCCAGAAGAAGCTCGATTCCTTGAAGGGCTGCGGTGGCACCTCACCAGCGCCAGCATGGAGGAAATTGAGCTCGGCAAAGTGCCATCGCCGGAGGATCCGGGTGCCGTCGCACTAGAGCGCATCCCGATTCCTTGGTTCATCAAGAAGCGAATCATGAAGGCGCTTCTGCGGGACGCGCACCACTACTACTTCAACAAGAGTCAATCCCCGCGACCGGGTGAAACTTTCCTTGTCCAAGACGAGATCCGGCGCCGATTTGTGGCCGCGCTGATTGCCGACAAAGCAGCGAACGCCGCAAAAGGGCCACACATCCTGGTCTCGCACAGCATGGGCACGATGATCGCCTACGACTGCTTGAAGCGAGTCGCCGCCTGCCCTGCCATCGACGGCCTGATCACGATGGGCAGCCCGCTTGGGATCGACGAGGTGCAGGACTGCAACAAGCCCGAGTGGAGTCGCGACGATGGATTTCCCGCAGAGAAACTCGTGGGCCGTTGGGTCAATGTGTTCGACCGCCTGGACGTGGTGTGTGCAGCTGACCCGCGGCTGGCCGGAGACTTCCGGCACGGCGGCAAAGATCGAATCGAAGACATTGGCGTCAATAACGAAGGCTATTGGCGCCACGCCGTCGTCCAGTACTTGGCCCGGCCAAAGGTGCGCGAGACGTTGGCATCCATGCTGAATCTTTGACGGACACGGCAGAAGGAGAGAAATCATGCACACAGAAGAACATCAGGAGCTTGTTAAGGCGCTCGCTGAAAATCGCCTTTGCTGGGATGACGAGAGCGTGCAGTCCATACTGGACTCGCTACGTAGTGACCGCAGGTTCTTGGAGTTGGCAGAGCTAACCGAGAAGGCCGCTCGCTTCCGTCCCAAGGCACCCAAGCTGCGGCGTCTACAAGCACAAGCGTTGATCGAGACGGGTCAGCCAGCGAGCGCAATTAGCGTCATTGAAGGCGTGCGCGCGCACATTGCAGACGGGCATTCCGAACTGCCGGAGTTGCAGGGCCTGCTCGGTCGCGCTTACAAGCAGATCTTCGTTGAGGCACGCGGCGCATCGGAGGAGGCGCTGCGCTTCGCACTGGAGGGCTCCGTTGCTGGGTATCGAAGCATCTACCAGACCCGGCCGGATAACTACTGGCACGGGGTCAATCTTCTCGCCCTGAGCTCAATGGCGCAGCGACGAAAGCTGATGGAGCAAGACCCTGCGGAACTTGCTCGCTTAGCCAATCAAGTCTCCGAAACTGCCAAACGTGCCATCGAAGATGGTGATGATCTTTGGGCTTACGCCACTATGGTCGAGGTCGCTATCGCCACCAACGATCTTGATGCGACCGAAGCAGCGCTGAGGATATTTCTTGCCGCGCCCGCGCTAACCGCGTTTCATGTCGGCAGCCTGCTCCGTCAGCTGGTTCAGGTCTGGCAACTCGACGAAGGGACCGAACGCGCGCAAGGTATCTTGACCACACTGCGTGCGAAGCATGCCTGCATGCCGGGTGCCGATTCCGCTTTGCTCAGCGCCGCTGAAGGTAAACTCAACGGCTCCAAACTTGCTGACCTGAAGATTCAGTTCGAACGCATCCTTGGTCCCGGCAATGGGCTGGTAACGTTTGAGTGGTGGAAGCAGGCGTTACAGCTCGCCAGCGGCGTCGCGGCAGTCCGCAACGACTGTAACCGCACCATTGGTACCGCGTTCGTCATAGCCGGCGAAAGTCTGCTCGAAAAATGGACAGGAGCCACATTAGCGCTGACCAATTTTCATGTCGTCAACCGGCATGGCGTTTCCCAAGGTCTCAGGCCGCAGGACGCTGAGCTGGTTTTCGAGGCGGTGGACTCTAATCAGCGTCATCGCATCAAGGAGATTCTGTGGGAGTCGCCTCCACACCAATTTGACTGCGCGCTTCTCCTTCTTGACCCACCACCGCCCACCTTGGGTGTCGTCAGTATTGCAAACAACATCCCGCTAGTCGCTCCAGATGTGGTTTCCCGCGTCTTCGTAATCGGGCACCCCAACGGGCGTGGATTGGAATTCTCGGTCAACGACAACGAACTGCTGGATCACGACGAAGAGACGTGCGAAGTCACGCGACTGCATTACCGTGCGCCGACCGAAGGCGGCAGCTCGGGAAGCCCGGTTTTCAAGGAAGGCAGGTGGCAAGCCATCGCCATTCACCACGGTTACACCGAGGCAAAACTAAAGGGCAAGGCCGGCACTTATCGGGCCAACGAAGGGATAGGCCTGAAGTCGCTCAAGGCCAAGCTCGCGGCCATCGCATCTACCTTGCCGGACCTGCCCGTCGAGTAATTCGTCTCGCCCTCTGAGGACTACCCCATGCCACTGAAACCGATCTGCTTCGTTGTCATGCCATTTGGCACCAAAGACACCGGAATGGAAGGGCCGAACAAGCCCGCCAGAATCAACTTTGATCAGTTGTGGAGCAAGGCGATCAAGCCAGCGCTCGAGGCGCTCAACTATCGCCCCGTTCGTGCCGATGAGGATCGAGGTGCTTTGATCATCGTCGAGATGATCGAGCGGCTGATGTATTCCGACCTCGTGCTTGCCGACATCAGCATCGCCAACGCCAACGTCTACTACGAAGTAGGCCTGCGTCATGCGGCGCGCAGCCATGGCTGTGTGTTGATGGGAGCGGACTGGTCCAAGCCGGTATTCGACGTGGATCAGATGCGGCGAATCCCGTACGCCAATCCTGTCGAATCTATCGATGACGCCGCTGCCGTAAAAATCATCAATGCGCTGGTTGGGGGCATTCCCAATGCGGCGCAAAGCGCATCACCCCACCATGAGATTGGTTCACGCTACGTGGAACCTGCACAGCAGCAGCGAAGGGCGCAAGAGCTGGCGCAGGAACTGGACGCCTTCGAGGCGGTTTACCAACGCATGCAGTCGATCCTTGAACGCCCACCCGTAGAGCGCAAATTGGCAGCGCAGCAGTTTCTGTCCGAATATCCTTCCAACGAAGTGCGCTCGCCTTACTTCGCCGCTGTCATCCTGCCGTTTGTGCGCGATGCGACCGAAGACTGGAAGGTAACCATCAGCTACATCGACGGCCTGCCCGACGCTGTGCGCGCGCAGTCCTTTGTTCGCGAGCAGCGCGCGCTGGCAGTCGGCAAGAACGGCGATCACCACGATGCCATCGCGGATCTCAAAGCGCTGATCAGCCTTTCCGGCGCAACGCCTGAACGCTGTGGCTTGCTCGGCGGCCGCTACAAGAAGCTGTTTCGGACATCCGTGAAAGAGGGCAAGCCATGGACGCCCTATCTGGACTCGGCCATCGCCAACTACGAAGCCGGCATGAGTCTCGACCTCAATGAGTACTACTGCAGCTGCAACTTGCCAGCGCTGTATCGCGACCGTGGCCGGGCAGGCGATGAATCGCGCGCGATTGCTGTTGCCGCAGCAGCGCGCTTGGCCTGTGAGCGCGCACGTGATCGCGGAACCGCCGACACGTGGCTGCTGCCAACGCTGTTGGGGCTGGCATTCAGCGAAGGCAATGCCGCTGCCGCTGAGCAATTGAGTCTGGACGTGGTGCGCAGCGCCGGCGTGGGCTGGCAACTCGAGAGCACGCTGAGCGACGTACAAGCGCACGTCGCTCATCACACGAAACGCGACGCTGCGCTCGGTACTGCACTTGCGGCCTCGGTGGCGCGCCTGACAGAGGTGTGCGAATCCCTGCAAGCAAGCAAAGGAGGTGGCCCGTGAAGCTATTCGTTGGCTACGGCTATAACGCGCGAGACGAGTGGATAGAAGAATGGGTTTTTCCTTTGATCCGCGCCTTCGACTTTGAGATTGAGTCAGGCAAGGGTCTGGAGGGTTTGGACCTGCGTGATGAGGTGAAGAGGCGCATTGAACGATCGCGTGCCGCTATTGGTTTTGCTACTCGGCGCGACGAGAAAATGGACAAGAGTTGGACCACGCATCGCTGGGTCTTGAATGAGTTGACCTATGCGGATGCCCGAGGCCTGCGCAGCGTCGAAATTCGGGAGTCGGGTGTCGAGAACCACGGCGGCATCCGCGACGGGCTTGGGTGGGTCGGGTTTGAAGATAACCGCAAGGAGGTGTTGTTGGTGCAGCTCGCGGCGATCCTGCAACGCTGGCGCAAGGAACTGCAATCGGTCCGCCTATATCTTTTACCGGCAACGATTCAATCCAAAATCGGCCCGATATATCGTTCGCCCGACTTCAAGTGCGTTTACCGATTAATGATTGACGCGGAAGAGTCGGATCCACTCGAGGCAAAGGTGGTTCCCGACAAGGGCGGTCTCTTTATCAAGCTGCGCGATGTGCCGTTCGACGCTTCGGTACAAGTTGAGATTTCCCACGCCGGCAAGACGATCCGATCGCGCTTCGAGCCCATCGACGCCCCCGCAATCACTCTGGAAGGAGACCTCTGACATGTCGAGCTCAGCGATGGCCAGTCTCAACATTCAGATTCAACAAGACCAGAAGTACCACGGCGACGACTGGTGGTCATGGAGCATCTGGATCGAAGGTGACGACGACCAACTCGACCAGATCGAAAAGGTTGTTTACCAACTGCACCGCAGCTTTCCAGACCCAGTACGAATAGTCACCAACCGCAAGAACAAGTTCAAGCTCACCTCTGCCGGTTGGGGCGTCTTCACCATCCACGCCCGCGTCATCACCCACGACGGTGCAGCTTGCAAGCTCGTGCACGAACTCGAGTTGCGTTACGAAGACGGCCGTATGACGACGGCATGAAGCCTCGACTCTTCATCAGCTACCGCCGCAGCAAGGCGTCGCGCGTCGATGCCTTGGTCGCCGCGCTCGAAGCCGAAGGCGTCGAAGTCTGGATTGATCGCAACGAGATCGAGGACGCCGCCAGTATCCAGCGGCGGATCGACGAAGGTCTTGCGACCAGTCATGCGCTGCTGGCATGGTACTGCGTCGACTACCCAACCTCGCGCGCCTGTCAGTGGGAGTTGAGTGCGGCGCTGATCGCAGCGGGTGCCGAGACCGCGCCGGTCAAGCGCATCCTGGTCATCAATCCCGAAGCCGACAACGGCCATATCCAGCCGCTGCAGGTGCGCGATCTGCAGCACTTCGACGCGCATGATGACGACGCCGCGCTGGCCCGCCGCATTGCCGAGGCCATCCGACCCATTCAAGGCGAGCTGGGTGCCTTGCGTCGCCTGAGTCGCCCGCCTGCCTATGGTTTCACGCCGATCGGCTCCACTCGCTTCGTCGGCCGGGTGACCAAGCTGTGGGAGATTCACTCGGCGCTGGCCGCCGGCAGCTTCGCCATCGTCGCTGGTCGTCCCTCCAGCGGCGCGGCGGGCGAGCTGGCGCGGCTCACAGGCAGCGGCGGTATCGGCAAGTCCCTGCTGACCGAAGAGTACGCGCTGCGCTTTGGCGCGTTCTGGTCGGGTGGTCTGTTCTGGCTGCGTGCCTACGGCAACAGCGACAACCCCGACGAGTCTCCGGAAGCGCTAGCCGAGCGCCGCGAACTGGCCTACGGCAGCCAGCTGGTTAGTTTTTGTGAGCGGCTAGGCACCGACACGCGCGAAAAAACCAACGCGCAGCTGCGCGCCGAACTAGGCCGTTCCCTCACCACGCCCTATCTATGGATCGTCGATGACCTGCCTGACGGTGGGCGCAACGAACTCGACCCCTGGCTTGCGCCCTCCAGCAGCGGGCGCACGCTCATTACCACGCGCAGCCGGCGGCTCGATGGCTTGGGCACCGCGCTGGAACTTGAGCTATTGGATCCGCAGGACGCCCGCGTCCTGCTCACGACTGGTCATCAGACCCAGCCGGCCGATGACTTCGCCATCGAGCGCATCCTTGAACTCCTCGGCGGCCACGCGCTGGCCCTCGACGTCGCCCGCGCCGCATGCCGCCGATTGGGTTTCAAGGGATTCTGCGAGCGACTGGAGAATCCCGACGCCGATGCGATGGAGTTAGCGGCACAGATCGCTCAGGACACGCCAAGTGGCCACAGTCCCTACATTGCCATCACCTTGCTCGGCAGCGTCAAACAATTGGATGAGCAAGCCCTCGACTGCCTGCGCATTGCCAGTTCCCTTGCCGCGGCGGCGATCCCGATCAAACTTGTTAGCACATGTTTGGCGCGCGCTGATGGGCTAAGTGAGACCCGCTCGGAGGATGCGGCGGCACTTGGGTTGCAGATGTTGCTTAACCACTCGCTAGCAGATGAGGCAGATGCAGCAGGCGCAATTTCGATTCACACCCTAATCGCTCGAACGCTTAGATTCTGCGACGCTGATGGCTTGCCACGCCGCAATCGACTTCACGCGGCAATGGTTCAGGAGCTGACCGAGCGGATGCAGCGGGCGGCGGACATTCGCGAGCATGCAGCGCTAGATTCGATCCTCCCTCATGCGCAGTTGTTCGCAAAGAAGCTCGACGATATTGACTGCGTAAGCATAGCCGGATGGATCGGAAGACTTGATCTTGAAGCAGGCAGATACGGTGAAGCG
>JBBSIY010000079.1:0-11414 GCA_038257785.1 Lysobacterales bacterium | reverse complement strand
CGATCAAGCGAGCGCGCTGAAGTCTGCGCAGCCATCGTCTGTTGATCGCCGCCAGGTAGATGCGTTTCTGCAGTCGGTCGAACGCCGCGCCTTGTACATGCTGGAGCTAGGCACGCGCCATCGCGAGGAGGCGCTCGATTTGCTGCAGGACTGCATGCTGCGATTTGTCCGCCGTTATGCCGGTAAACCACCCGCCGATTGGCCGCCGCTGTTCTTCCGCGTCGTCAGCAATGCGCTGGTGGATTGGCAGCGAAGGCGGGCCGTTCGCCAGCGCATCATTGCGATCTGGCCTTGGAGTCGCGCAGCGGACGGTAGCGCAGATGAGAGCAGCACGGCGGCGGATTTGCCGGATGCAGACGCGATGCGCCCCGATCAAATCACCGAGCGTCGTGACGCAATGCATTCATTGCATGCGGCACTCGCTACCCTGCCAATGCGCCAGCGACAGACGTTTCTGTTGCGCGAATGGCAGGGATTGAGCGTAGCCGAGACGGCGCTTGCGCTTGGCGTGTCTGAAGGCAGCATCAAGACCCATTTGTCACGCGCCCATGCGCGTTTGCGAGAGGTGTTGCATGAGCATGCATGACGAGCTGCGCGGCATTGATCGCAAGCAGATAAGCGAACATCTTGATGCGCAGTTATCTGCGCTTGACGCCGCTACCGTTGATCGCCTGAATCGTGATCGACGCAGGGCGCTGGCGCAGTTGGAAACTCGTCCGAAGGCACCTCGGATCAGCTGGATAGCAGGTGCCGCCTTGGCTGGCGTTGGCGCGTTGACGCTATGGCCATCGACGCGGACGGCGCACATCCCGCCCGCTCCGGTGTCGATGGAGACATTTGCCGCGTTGGCTTCGCCAGATCAGGCTGAGGTTATCGAGTCGTTGGACTTCTATCTGTGGGCTGAGGGTCAGGATGTACTCGATGAAGATCAAGCGGGCTAGCGCGGGAGCTCTGCTGCTGCTCATGCTGGCGTGGGTTCCGGCAGGGGCAGCTTGGGCGCAGGCGTGGGAAACGCTTAGCGAGCAAGAGCAGCAGGTGCTCGCGCCATTTGCTACCGAGTGGCCGCAGATCAATGAAGCGCAGCGTAAGAAACTGCGGGCGAGCGCGGCGCGCTGGATCACGCTGCCACCCGAGAAGCGCGAAGCTTTGGCCGCGCGTATGGCCGTTTGGCAAGGCTTAACCGAAAGCGAACGTGAGGCACTTCTGCAGCGGCGTGCCGCTCGCGAGCGTGGCGACCGCTCGCATCAACGCATCCTGCGCGAGCGCTTTAATCGGCTACCGCCGGAGGAGCGGCAAGTGGCCATTGAGCGATTCCGCGCCATGCCTCCGACGCAGCGACGCGCCTTTCTAGCTGGACTGGCGCTGGGAGCCGAGGGCAGTTCATCACGGCCGATTTGGCAGCTTATGCGGACGCTTGAAGCATCCGAGCGCCAGCAGCTGAAGCAGCGCGTGGCCGCACTTTCAGCTGAGCGGCGGCAGCAGCTTTATGCACAGCTGCAGCGCCGCTCAGAAGCTGAGCGCGTTGAGCTGGCGCGAGAAATAATCGCAGCCAAGGATGACGCCGCAGTCGATGCTTTGATAGGCGAATGAGCCAGCTGCGGGGCGAGAGACACGGCTTGGTCCGCGTCACGTAACACATGCGCGGCTGCCAGTTGGGCGTTACCGGGACGGAAATTAGGGAGAAGTACGATGTTTGATGTAAGCCGAGCTGGGCAGTACTCAGTTGATCCTAGTGGGCTAACCGCGGTTGATCGCCCGGTCTTCACCGCTGTCGCGAAGGTTGCGGGTGCAGATGAGGCGATCACCCTGCTGCAGCGAGTTTCCGCCGGAGCGAATTTTGTTGAGCGCGCGCGGGTCGCAGCGCTTGGCTACGAGGCCTGGCTCGAAGAGCAGCTTGATCCCTCGGCGCTTGACGATTCACCCATCGACACCTTCATCGCGCAGAACCTGCTCACCTTGGCAATGAGTCGCGCTCAGCTGTATGCCGTGAGCAGAGAGCAGGGCGGCATTGGCAGAATTTCGGTTGAGCTGCAGGTGGCGACGCTGTTGCGCTCGCTATACAGCCGTCGCCAGCTTAGTGAGGCGATGGTCGAATTCTGGAGCGACGTGCTCAATATCCAGGTCAATTCAGCAGCGCTCGTCGTGCAGAAATCGGTCGATGATCGTGAGGTAGTTCGCGCGCACGCGCTTGGTCGTTTTCGCGATTTGCTGGGTGCCAGCGCGCGTTCGCCAGCGATGCTGCTGTATCTCGATAATGCCAGCAACGGCCAGAATGGCATCAACGAGAACTACGCGCGCGAGCTAATGGAGCTGCATACACTAGGCGTTGATGGCGGCTACAGCGAAGCCGACGTCGTCGATGTTGCTCGCGCGCTGAGCGGCTGGACAGTCAATCGTGTGACGGCGGATTTCCTGTTCCGCGGCGATTGGCACGACAGCGGCGCCAAGCGAGTCTTGGGCGTCGATATCGCATCTGGAGGCGGATTAAGCGACGGCGAGACCGTCCTCGATATTCTTGCGTCGCATCCATCGGCAGGGCGCCATATCGCTACGCGCATGATCCGCCGATTTGTTACGGATCGACCATCGCCAACACTGGTCGCCGATGTGGCGGAGGCATTTATCGCCAGCGACGGTGACATCAAAAGCACCTTGCGCGCTATGTTTCTGCATCCGCAAGTTCGGCTGGCACCGGCAACTAAATTCAAGCGCCCGCAGGAGTTCACGCTGTCGGTGTTGCGGGTGCTGGCCGCGACTGCTGACACCAACGGCGTTCGGGTCTTGCTTGAAGCCCTGGTGGGCCTCGCGCATGTTCCATTTCAATGGCCAGCGCCGAACGGCTATCCGGACACTACGCCCTACTGGCTCAACAGCAACGCGATGCTCAAGCGTTGGAACTATGCGATCACGATTGCACGCGGTGGACCGCGCAGCGGCTGGCGAGTCGACTGGGACAACCTGCTGCTCGGCGTCACAACCTTGGAACAGCTGGTCCATCGGCTCGCCGACATCATCGGGATATCACCGTTGACGGAATCGGCAAACGGCCTATGGCTGAAAACGGCGCTGACCTTGACCGGTCGTCAGCCGTTAGCGGCAGCAAACCGCAATAGCGTCGGCGCGACGCTGGCGTCCCTGATGCTGGGCGGCGAGGCGTTTCAACTGCGGTGATCTGCATTGCTGCATTGCTGCAATGAAAGTGCGAGGTGAGGCTTGAATCTGGGAGCATCGACATGAGTGTGAATCGACGGGATTTTCTGCGCGGATCGCTACTGACGGCGGGCGCACTGGCGCTGCCTGGCGTGGCGCTTGGTTTTTCGACCAAATCAGGGGCGGGCGGAGGCACCGTGGTCGCCGTCTATTTGCGAGGTGGGGCAGACGGATTGAACATCGTCGTTCCGCATGGCGACAGTGATTACTACCGCCTGCGTCCGACTCTTGGAATCTCGCGTCCCGATGCAGCCAGCGGCGGCGCATTAAATCTCGATGGCTTCTTCGGCCTGAATCCCGCGATGAGTGCGCTTTTACCGCTTTACAGCGCTAATGCGCTTGCGGTGGTTCATGCCGCAGGTGGCGCGCACGCATCGCGCTCGCACTTCGATGCCCAAGAGCTGATGGAGCGCGGCGTCAACAGTAAAGCCGGCGCGGTCAGCGGCTGGTTGGGGCGCGCCGTAGAGACGCTGCCGCGTGCGGGCCTCGACCCGTTCATCAGCACGGCAATTGGAAGTTCGGTGCCTCGCTCGCTGTCCGGTCTCGTGCCGGGTTTAGGGCTCAGCAGCGTTGAAGGCTTCGACATTGGCTTGGAGGGAACCGAACAAATTGCTGCGCGTTACGCCATTGCGAACGGCTACGGCAGCAGCTCAGCATTAGGTGTCACTGCCTTTCAAACGGTCGATGCGATTGACCTTCTGAAAGCCGCAATGCCTGCGCAATTCGCGGCGAATCCAGCCGCGGACTACCCAGAGACCACGTTTGGCAATCAGCTGCGTCAGCTGGTACAGCTGCTCAAGTCCGATATCGGCATTCGTACGGCCGGCGTTGACTTGGGAGGGTGGGATCACCACAACAACGAAGCGCAGGAGCTGAATCCGCTGCTCGACGAACTGGGTCGCGCGCTTGCGGCTATGCACCTTGATTTGGGGGCGTTGGCGGATAGCGTCACGGTCGTCGTAATGAGCGAGTTTGGACGCCGTGCGTTCCAGAATGGCTCGGCCGGTACTGATCATGGCGCCGGTAATTTGATGCTGGTGATGGGCGGCGGGGTCCGGGGCGGGCAGGTCTACGCGGACTGGCCTGGACTAGCCGACGCTGCGCTTGATCGAGGTGATCTGCGCATCACCACCGACTATCGTCAGGTGGTGAGTGAAGTGCTCGCGAAGCAGCTTCCCGAAGCCGATCTCGACTACGTGCTGCAAGACTATGTTCGTGGTCCGGCATTGGGGTTGTTTGCATGAGTTGATTTCTGCGCTTCAGCGTTGCGGATTTTCATGTCCGCAGCTGGCGCAGCTCTGGTTTTTCGCTTGGCCGTAATAGCGGTCAAACGCGGCCGGGAAATCAGTCTCAATATTCTTCAGCGGAAACCGCTCGGCGTACAGCAGGTGGTTGCAGCGTTCGCAGTACCACTGCAACCCATCAAGCTCATGCTCGAGCCGATTGCGCTCGATGACCAACCCCACACCGCCCGCCGACCGCTGCGGTGAATGCGGCACGCGTGGCGGCAGGTAGTAGATTTCCCCGGCCCGTATCGGCACCTCTACGGCCGCGCCCTCGTGCTGGATACGCAGCACCATGTCACCTTCCAGCTGATAGAAGAACTCGGGGCCTTCGTCGATGTGGTAATCACTGCGCTGGTTGGGCCCGCCAACCACCATCACGATGAAGTCGCCGGCGACAATGCACTTATTGCCCACCGGTGGTTTTAACAGGTGGCGATTGGCGTCGATCCACTGCTGAAGATTGAATGGACCAACCGCGCTCATGGCGCGCCAGCTTCTGCGTTAGGCGGGTTCCAGGTGAACCCCGAACGCTTGGCGAGGTCGTCAACGCTCATGACTTCTTGATAGCGCTGGCCGCGAATGATCCAGGTTGGAAAAGACTGAATGCCCGCGTTCAGGCACGCCATGGAAAACGGCCCACCGCGACCGCTGGGGCTGCACTCCGTGTACGGCAGTGCATCCGCAGCGCCGCCAAACTTAGCCTTCTGCTGTTGACATGCCGTACACCAAGATGCGCCATAAAAAACCGCACCAGAGTCCTTCAGATGCGTCGCCAAGGCTACCAACTGCGGCTCAGGACGCGGCGAGAAAAGCCCGCCGTAGTAGGCATGAGCGATGCCGATCACGCCGAACAGCAGGGCAGCTTGGCTGACTGACCAGTTCAACCATGGACCGCCAGGTGCAGCGCTGGGGCGCTTGACGCTGATGTAGACAAACAGCGCAATCAGCGTAAGCAGAGACGCGAGACACCAGGGGCACAGCGCCTCGAGCTGGAAATAGCCAATCGCAGTGAGATAGAGGCTGAAGCCCATGCCGACTAGGCTGAGCGTCCACAGGCGTCGCCACCGGCGCAGCCGGGTACTTGGCAAAAATGCGAGCAGCGCAATAAGCGCGTAGGTACCGAAGCCCAACAGCGCGACCGGAATTCCGAATAGGCGCGACCAATGGCTTTGCTGGATGAGGTCACAATCCGATCCGCTGCTGCACAGCGCCGGCGCGCCACCGCTCAGCGCGAGGACGCTAAGGTAGCCAGTGATCAGCAAGCCAACTGCGGCAAGGCTGACCACGATCCAGTCGGTGCCGACGTGACGGCTGTCAGCACTGACCTTGGGTGCGGTGTCTGTCGGGATTTTCTGGCGCTTTTTGCTCATGGTGTTTTCCTGTGGCGATTTGATTTGGCGGCGTTTAGGCCGCCGGCAGCGTTGCAATGCATTTGAGTTCTATCGCGATCGGCGTGGGCAGGGCGCTAATTCCCAACGTCGTTCGACAGGGGGCAAGTTCTGGCTGCGGAAAAAACTCCGCCCAGATCGCGTTGTAGGCGCTGAAGTCGCGCTGCATGTCGGTGAGGTACACGGTCACGTCAGCCAAATCTTGCCAACGCGCGCCGGATGCTTCCAACACGGCACGCACATTGGCAAACACTGCCCGCGTTTGCGCTTCGATATCGTAGCTAATTAGCGCGCCTTCAGCGTCAAAGGCATTGCCCGGAATGGTATTGCTGCCCGGCGTGCGTTGGCCGATTCCCGAAAGAAAGAGCAGGTCGCCGATGCGGCGCGCATGCGGGTATGCGCCGACGGGCGCGGGTGCGGTTGCGGTTTGAATGACATGGTTCATCGGATAAAGTTGGCTCACATTGGTGTTGATCATCGAGGCGGATCCAGCGCTATGCACACGTTGCGCGGTTCAGTAAAAAAGCGCATCGCCTCTTGCCCGCCCTCGCGGCCTAGACCGGATGCTTTTACGCCACCAAACGGCGTGCGTAAGTCGCGCTGCAGCCAGGTGTTTATCCACACGACGCCCACATCAATGCGCGCGGCAAGGCGGTGTGCGCGACTCAGGTCAGATGTCCACACCGAGGCAGACAACCCGTAAGAAGTCGCGTTCGCGAGTCGCAGCGCATCCTCTTCGTCATCGAATGGCTGCAGGGTGACCACCGGGCCGAAAATCTCTTCCTGATTGGTGCGGCATTCGGGGCCAAGTCCTTCGATCACGGTTGGCGCGATAAACCAGCCGTCGGCACAGCGGCCTGCGATGGTCAGGGTATCGCCACCGCATAGCACCTTACCGCCTTCCTCACGAGCGAGCGCGATGCAGGCGAGCACCTTGTCGAAGTGGGGTTTCGACACCATCGGGCCGATGCGGGTTTTCTCGTCGTGCGGGTCGCCGACCACAAGGTCATCCACGCGGGCGATGAGCCCATCGCGAATCTCAGCGTAGATGCTCCGCTCGATCAATATGCGCGAACCACACAGACATATCTGCCCGCTGTTCTGAAACGCGCTGCGGACCAGGGTATCCATCAGCGACGCGCGTGGCGCATCGGCGAATATCAGCGTGGGGTTTTTGCCACCCAGCTCCAGCGACACTTTTTTCAACGATTGCGCGCAGTGAGCGGCAATGCGCCGGCCCACGGCCGTGCTGCCGGTAAAGCTGATGGCTTTGACGCGCGGGTGTTCCACCAGCGCGGTACCCGCCGCGGTGCCTCGACCGTGCACGATGTTCAGCACGCCCGCCGGAAAGCCAATCTCACGGCTGAGTTCGCCGAGCATCCAGGCCGTCGCGGGGGTGATCTCACTCGGTTTAGCCACGACGGTGTTGCCGGCCGCGAGCGCCGGAGCAATCTTCCAGGTAAACAAATACAGGGGCAGGTTCCACGGGCTTATGCAGCCGACGACGCCTAGCGGCTGGCGCAAGGTGTAGTTGAGACCGGCTTCCCCATGGTGCGATTCGCTGCTGAACTGGGTGGCGGCAGCGGCAAAGAATCGTAAATTGCTGACCGCGCGCGGAATCTCTACGTCGCGTGCCAAGGCTAGCGGCTTGCCGCTGTCTTGCGACTCGGCCCGTGCGAAGGCGTCGATGCGCTGCTCGAGTTGATCGGCCAGACGGTTGATCCAGCGTGCGCGCTCGCTTGCCGGCAGCGCTGCCCAGTTCGGTTGCGCATGCGCGGCGGCTTTGACTGCCGCTTCGATCTCATCGCTACCGCTGTTGGGGCAGGTGGCGAACATGGTGCCGGTTGCCGGATCAGCGATCGGCAATGTGCCGCCGGCTGCTCCCGACGCGCGTCCGTCAATAAGATTCTGAATTTGCAGATTCACGTTGCACAACGCTGGGGCGGCTGCTGGTGGCCCCAGTGTAGAGCTTCGGTCCGTTATGTTTCACCGGGAGTGCGACTGCACGTTCGACATCGGCATGCTGCCTGACGCTGATGTCAGCGATCAGCGTTGAGCGAGCGCTTCGATCATCGAGCCACCAGTTGTCAAGCGGCGTCCAGTTCGGCGGGTCGCCCTAGCCAACCGGCGTGACGCACTCTTACAGGCGGGTCCCACAGCCGCCTGCGCTCGGCACGCGGCTGTGGGGGTCTTGGGGCTGTGTCAGGTGCCGATGACGCCGCCGTCGTCCTTAGTCACGACCACGGTCGCTGAACGTCCGCGCGTGGTGCCGCCGTCTGGCCAGCCCAACGTGCCGTCTTCACCCGGATGCTGGATATTGACGAATGCAGTGCGCATGTCGCCGCTGTAGGTAATACCGGTTACCTCGCAGCCCTTCGGGCCAACCAAAAAGCGACGGGTTTCGCCGGTTGTCGGATTTGTCGCCAGCATCGCGTTGTGGCCGAACGGTCCCGAAGCGAGCTGGCTGCCGCTCATATCGGTTTGAATCCACAGCAGGCCAGCGCGATCAAACCACAGGCCGTCGGGGCTAGCGTGAATACTGTCGGCGTTGAGCGGCTGATTCATTGAACCCGGCAGCAGGCGGCTGTCATCAGTCGGTCCGGACAGCACGTAGATGTCCCAGCGGAACGAGGTGGCGGTGTGGTCGCCGTTGGCTTCAATCCAGCGAACGATATGGCCAAACGCGTTTGGACCGCGCGGATTTGATGTGTTGACCTGCGCAGCGGTGCGGCTGCTGTTGTTGGTCAGCGTGAAGTACACCTCACCGGTGCTCGGGTCGACAGCGCCCCACTCTGGACGGTCCATTCTCGTCGCACCCGCGGCATCGGCTGCCAGACGCGTGTTGAGTAGAACGTCGGCTTGATCGGCGAAGCTAACGTTGGCGGCGCTGGCTGCAGCGCGGAAAGCTGGGTCGGCGACGTCAAGTGCCAGCCAGCTGCCGCTGCCATCATCATTGAATTTGGCGACGTAGAGAGTGCCTTGTTCAAGCAGTTCGCGGTTGCCTAGAAACTGGACATAGTCGTTGCGGCTGACGAACTTGTAGATGTACTCATTTTGCGCATCGTCGCCGCTGTAAAACACAATCGGTTTGCCATCGATGGGCGGGGCGAAGACGCAGCCCTCATGGCCGAAGCGACCCATCGCGGTGCGCTTCTTAGGCACTGACTCTGGGTTCGCCGGGTCAATTTCAACGATGTAGCCCATGGTATTGGGTTCGTTGCGAAAATCTGCCGCCGCATTCGCTCCGACGCTGCTGGCATTGAAGCGCGGCTCCACCGTGTCCCAGCCGTAGCGGCTGCTGGCATTCGGAACGCCGTAGCGGGTGTGCTCGCGTGGGCGACTCGCGTCGCGGTTGACGTAGTAGCCCGCCCAGTTTTCTTCGCAGGTGAGGTAGGTGCCCCACGGGGTGAAGCCGTTGCCGCAGTTGTTGAGTGTGCCGCGGGTCTGCGTGCCCGATGGGCTGAAGGCGGTCTGCAGCTTGGCGTTGCCGCGAAGCGGGCCGGTCATATCCATCACGGTTGCGCCCGTAATGCGACGGTCGCGGAAGGAATAAGCCCGCTGCCACTGGCCGTTGATTTGCTCGATTTCCAGCACGCTGACGCCGTGCGCGGCGATTTCCTTGCGTACGTCATCGGCTAGTCGCGCGCCGTTAACCAGCAGAGCGCCCGTCGGATGCATGGCGGCTTGATCAATGTATTCGTGGTTCATGACCAGCAGTCCGCGCTGCGGGCGGTTCGGTCGGTTAAGCAAAGGAAAGTAGTGGATGCCGTCATGGTGCATGCCGATTTGCTGCTCCTGCTCCGCTCCGGTGTTCAGTCCGCCATCGCGATACGCCGGGCCGTTTTCCGCTATCGGCTCACCCCACTTGAACATCGTCCGCGCCGTATAGCCGGGTGGAACGGTGATGGCGTTGATGCGGTTGACCGGTACCGCTGCGAAGCTGGGGCGGCTCATGATCGACTTGATGTCGGCAGTCGAGAAATGGGCGTCAGCCAGCAGCGCCTTCTCGATTTTCGAAACGCTGAAGCTACGCGCCAGAGAGTTTGGCGAGACGCTGCCGAGTGCCGTAGCAACGGCCAGCCCGAACCCTCCCTGTAGCAGCCCACGACGGCCCAAATTGACACGCAGCACATCGTTGAAGTGGCGATTGTTGCTGGGATTGCTGTCCTCGCTATCGAAATCAACGCTGTCGACTTTGGCATTGGGGTTGGACTGCGTGGTGCTATCGACGGTCATTTCACGGCTCCGGCTAAACGTGGGTAGTGCGGTGCACGCTAGGCCGGCACCAAGTCAAATTGGTTTCAGCGCCGTGTGATTTGTATGAAACGCGACCGACGCGATGATTTTTCGCGGTCTTCAAACCCCAAACTGGCGCCTGCTGCGTTTAGTGACAGGCACTCTTGCAACTGACCGGAGACATTGCATGCGCTTGACAGCGATTTTTCTTTCCCTCGCGATACTGGCGATAAGCTGCGCGACCTCCGCTCAGCAGCCGCCTGACGCGCAGGCCACCGTCTGGATAGCGCCGGCTCCGGATCAGCAACCATTGAGGTTGGAGCGCGTGGATATTCGCATTGATGTCGATGGCTTCATTGCTCGCACCAGCGTGGATATCAACTTCCATAATCCCAACGCGCGCGTGCTCGAAGGCGAATTTGTTTTCCCGCTGGCAGCCGGACAGACGGTCGCCGGCTACGCACTTGAAATCGACGGTCAAGCGCGCCTCCGAGAAGGCGTGGTGGTTCCCAAGGAGACCGCTCGCGTCGCGTTCGAAGACATCACCCGGCAGAGCGTAGATCCGGGCCTTGCTGAGCTCACTAAAGGGAATGTTTTTCGCACCCGGCTCTATCCAATACCCGCCAACGGCAACAAGCGCATACGGCTGACGATCGAGCAGGTGCTCGATGATGCCGGCGACCACTATCGCTATCTAATGCCGCTGGCGTTTCGGCAGCCGGTCGGTACGTTTACCCTACACGCGCTCGCGCCGCTGAGTGCCGCTAAGCCGACCGATCTCGCGGCATCGTCAAGCGCCAGCCTGCAGTTCGATTCCAGCGGCAACCTCTGGCAGGCCAAGCTCGCGCGTAGCAATATTCAACCGCAGCGCGAGCTGGCGTTTCGGATTCCCAAGGCCAGCAATCCCGTCACCGTCATTGAAGCGGCGGATTTAGTTGATCCGCGCTGGCGCAGTGTTGTCGCGCAGATTGATACCGGGCGCGCGGATGGGTCAGCGCGGGCGGCAAAACCGCGCCGTATCGCCATCTTCTTCGACGCCTCCGGCAGTGCCTCCGCCCGTGATCTAGCGCGCGAGCGCAAGGTGCTTGGCGCGTACTTGGCGAGTCTAGGCAAGGTCGATGTTCAGCTCATCGCATTTCGCGATTCGGCCGACGCGGTGCGGCGGTTCTCGCTAAAAGACGGCAACGCGATACCGCTGCTAGACGCCTTGAAGTCGCTGCCGCTGGATGGTGGCAGCAGCTACGGCGCAATCGACGTCAGCAAAATTGGAGCGGTAGATCGCGTGCTGGTGATT
>JBBSIY010000078.1:0-11415 GCA_038257785.1 Lysobacterales bacterium | reverse complement strand
GGTCGCGTGACCAGGAGCGGCCCAAGAGGTCTGGCGATATCTCGACCCAGTCTGCCGCCGCGCCGAGGTCGTGCAGGATCGTGCGGCGCAGGGATACGGCAAGATACCGGTCAAACTTCGGGCGCCACAGCCGAGTCTCCAACTCAGTGAACGTCACCGCCGAGAACACCGGCCGCAGGTGTTGAAGCACGTGTCTCACCACTGCCGCCGCTGTCCCCTCACGTGACAGTGCAGCGCTGATCCAGACGTTGGTGTCGAGAACCACCCGGCCTAACGGCCCGACGGCCTCAGCCCTCATCGACCAACAGGCGGTTCAGCTCGTCTTCGTCCAGGCCAGCAGCGCGTGCAGCCGCGGCCGACGCCTCCAGGCTGTGACGCAATCGGTCGGCATAGAAGGCTCGCATCGCCTCGTAGTCCTGCGCGCTCACCATCACGCCCACGACTCGATCGTGGCGCATGACCCGCACCGGCTCGCGCTGCGCCCGATCAAGAAACTCGCCGAATCGGGTCTTGGCTTCATTGGCGGAGTAGGTCTGCATGTCGGGAAGTATCGACCGAATCGAACGATTTGGTCAATTCGCTTGAATCACTCGGTTCAGCTCAAGGAAGGAATGTGCTGCCCCGCTTAGCAGCCCAGACAGACGGATCAGTCCGAACCTGCGCGTCGATGCCGTCGGTTCAGCGATAAGTGAACCTGCCCCACTTCCTGCGCGTTGGCGTCGCCCGCCCAATCGGCCGACAAAAAGCCTTCGCGGACGTGGCGGTGAAATGACGATTGCGGCCAGTCCGCCACACGAGTGACATAGCCGTGCTTCACAGGGTTGAAATGGATGTAGTCGACATGCGCTTGCACGTCACGCTCATCGCGCAGAAGCCGGTCCCAATAACGACGCTGCCAAATGCCCCGCTCGCTCCGACCCACACGGCTTGCTGAGCGATTTTCATTGGGTGGCAAACTTTGTGAGAACAGCGTTTTGATGTGTCGCCAGCGCGTCGCGTTGTCGGCATCTGCAGTCGGCAACCGCCAGATGCAGTGCAGATGATCGGGCAACACCGCCGCAGCAATTACTTCAAATGGTCGCACCGAGTTCACCGCAGCAAACGCACGCCGCAAATCAACTACGTGATCGATCAGCAGCGTGCGCCGCCGATCCAACAGGTTGACCGTAAAGAAATAGGTCCCACCCGGCACCCATACGCGACGATAGTTCGACATGGCACAAGCATGCCAATGCCCTCCCATCGCGAATATCAGTCAATCACGCGTCCAACCGTAGGATTTTTCCGAACGTAGGGTGCGTCTCGGACGCACCAATCTGAGCCGCACGATGCGGTGCGTCCGAGACGCACCCTACTTGCTTCGGACCAGAGCCGGCTCTTGTGGGTGTCCACGACTTCGCTTGGCAAATCACCGCGAATCGTAGGGTGCGTCTTGGACGCACCAATTTTCGCCGTACGGTGCGGTGCGTCCGAGACGCACCCTACTTGCTCTTGTGGGTGTCCACGACTTCGCGCGTCCACGACTTCGCGAATATCAGTCAATCACGCGTCCAACCGTAGGATTTTTCCGAACGTAGGGTGCGTCTCGGACGCACCAATTTACCCCGCACGATTCGGTGCGTCCGAGACGCACCCTACTTGCTGGCGCGGAGATTGAGGACCGGGTCCGCGCAACCATCGAATGCGAGTTCATGGTTCAGTACGATGAATCTGCCGAAGAGTTGGGGGACTTTGTCGCGGACGAAGCGATCGAACTTTTTGGCACTCACAACGCGCCGTTCAACATGTGGCCTTATTGGCGCGAGGTAGTCCAGTCGGCAGGCAGTCGAATGGGATTGCCTAGAATCGTGCTTCCGACGCACCGACTTAGAAAATCGGCGGGGACGAATGCAATGTCCGACCTAGGTCAAACTACCGCAAGGCAAAAAAAGCTCCCGCTCGACTGAGCCTAAAAGAGCGGGCTATTTAGATCGCAAGGCGCGGATCAGAAAGAATAGAAACCGACCTCAGCGATGGCTTGAGCTCACCCACACTTCGAATACCCACAGCTCAAACACGTCTGACACCCGTCCATCATGATCACGGCTTTGGTGTTGCACTTGTCGCACATGGTGGCACCGGGCGGGTAGCCGCTGGCTTCTTCCGCTTCAACCTTGGCGTTGCTAATGGCAGTCGTTTTGGCCGGCGCTTTTACGTCAGCGTTTTTTTTTAGATTCGCTTCATACGCGGCGCGCTTTTCGGCGATTAGGGCGATCTGCTCGGGGCTCATGTTTTCGTCGACGATCATGCCGATCGACTTCAGGTGATCTTCAACGACGGCGCCGATCTCGGCGACGATGGACGGCATGTAGACGCCGCCGGCTTTGAAGTAGCCGCCGCGTGGGTCGAATACGGCTTTCAGCTCTTCAACGAGGAAGGTCACGTCGCCGCCTTTGCGGAATACGGCGGACATGATGCGGGTGATCGCCACCACCCACTGGAAGTGGTCCATGTTCTTCGAGTTGACGAAGATTTCGAACGGCCGACGCAGCTCGTGCTTGGTGCCGGGATTCAGCACGATGTCGTTGATGGTGACGTACAGCGCGTGCTCGAACAGTGGTGATTTGACCTTGTAGGTCGAGCCGACCAGCACTTCCGGGCGCTCGAGGCTCTCGTGCATCTGGATGACTTCCGCGCGCGGTGGCGCAGCTGCCTTCGGTGCGGCGGGTGCTGGCGCTGCTGGAGCGGCCGGCGAGTCGCCTGTGCTGACGCTAAAGGCCTTAATTTTTTTGTCGATCTTAGTGGCCACGGGCCTACTCCTGCGTAGTGATGCAGCGCCTCGGTGGCGCTGTTAATGAATTCAGCGTGCGTGCTTTCGGGGGCGCCATGCTTTTAGCGTTGCTAGCGACGTGCAGCCAACCCGGGGAAATGCCGTCGCGTGCGAGGGGCACGCGACGGGGTGTTGCGGGACTCTTTTCAGTCCTTACTTCTTTCTCTACTTCTTTTTGGCGGCTTTCTTTGCTGCCGCCTTTTTCACCGGGGCTTTCTTTGCGAGTGGCTTCTTGGCGGCGGCTTTCTTCGCCGGTGCCTTCTTGGCTGGTGCTTTCTTGGCGGGTGCTTTCTTCGCGGCCGGCTTAGCCGCTTTCTTGATCGGCGCAGCCTTCTTGGCTGCTGCTTTCTTCACGGCACCCGTTTTCTTCGCCGCTGCCTTCTTTACCGTGGCGGTTTTCTTCGCTGCGGCTTTTTTAGTCGTGCCGGTCTTCTCGGCAACGGCCTTCTTGGCGTCGGCGACTTTCTTGTTGACTGACTTTTTCACAGCGGCCACTTTCTTCTCCGCCGTGCCGACTGCCTTCTTCAGCTCAGCCTTGCCTTTTTTGACCGTCGCGGCGACGTCTTTCTTCGCCGTCGCTGCGCGCTTGCTGACTGCTTTCTTGGCCTTCGCGACCGCTGCTTTTACGTCAGCCACCATTTCTTGGGCTTTCTCACTGACCGATTCCATTGCGCTGGAGATCGCGTCGCCAACACCGTTTCCACTGCTCATTGGGACACTCCTTGACTCAGGTTTTATCGAGACAACTTCGGGACGAGACAATACGGGGTGTGCCTAAGCCGAACGCTCCGGTCCAACCTTGGCTCGCTGACGCCGCGCTTAGGCGGCATCCGCGTGATCGCGATGACCATTCCTTGCCATCGAACTGCAGGCCATCAAACCGCAGCGGCTAAAACTTGCCGTAATAGCCTTCCTTCAACGCGTCGAACAAATTGGCAGCGGTGTGCATTTCACCGTCGTATTCGATCTCTTCGTTGCCTCGCACTTCCACCACGCTGCCGTCTTCCAGCTCAAACCGGTAGGTGGTGTTTTCAAGGTCGGCCTGTTTGACCAGAACGCCTTGGAACGCCTGCGGATTGAAGCGGAAAGTGGTGCAGCCTTTCAAGCCCTTCGCATGCGCGTAGGTATAGATGTCTTTGAAATCGTCGAAGGCGAAATCTGTCGGCACGTTGGCGGTTTTAGAGATCGACGAATCGACCCACTTTTGCGCCGCGGCCTGAATATCGACATGCGCCTTGGGCAGAATGTCATCGGCAGCCACAAAGTAGTTCGGCAGCTTGCTGCGTGCGTCCTGACCATGCGGCATGGCGTCGGAATTCACCGCCGTGCGATACGCCAGCAGCTCGTAGCTATAGACCTCGACCTTTTCTTTCGACTTCTTGCCTTCGCGAATCACGTTGCGGCTGTAGTGATGGGCAAAACTCGGCTCGATACCGTTGCTGGCGTTGTTGGCCAGACTCAGGCTGATGGTGCCGGTGGGCGCGATTGAGCTGTGATGGGTAAACCGCGCGCCCGTCTCGGCCAGCGCTTCGACCAGCTCGGGCGCTACTTCGGCAATGCGCTGCATGTAGCGCGAGTAGCGCGCGTGCAGCAGCCTGCCGCTGATCGACTGACCAATCTCCCAACCGTCCTTGACCATCTCGGGACGCTTGCGCAGCATTTCGGCGGTGACGTCGAACTGCTCGTTCATGATCGGCGCCGGGCCTTTTTCCTGCGCCAGCGTCAGCGCCACTTCCCAGCCGGCCACGGCCATTTCACGCGCCACGCCTTCGGTGAACTCGCAGCTATCGGGTGAGCCGTAGGTCATCCGCAGCATGGTCAGCGTGCTGCCCAAGCCGAGAAAGCCCATGCCGTGACGACGCTTGCGAACGATCTCGTCGCGCTGCTTCTGCAGCGGCAGGCCGTTGATCTCGACGACGTTGTCGAGCATGCGGGTGAACACGCGCACGACCTCTTTGTATTCGTCCCAATCAAACCGCGCGCGCTCGGTGAACGGCTCACGCACAAAGCTGGTGAGGTTGACCGAACCGAGCAGGCAGGCGCCGTAGGGCGGAAGCGGTTGCTCGCCGCAGGGATTGGTAGCGCGAATGCTTTCGCACCACCAGTTGTTGTTCATCTCGTTGACGCGGTCGATCAGGATGAAGCCCGGCTCGGCGTAGTCGTACGTCGAGACCATGATCATGTCCCACAGATGCCGCGCGCGGATGTGACCGTAGATCTTGCACGCTACTAGGCCGTCATCGCGGGTGACGTAGTTGCGCGTCGTTGGCCACTCGCGCCAGATGACCTCGGCAGGGTTAGCCGTATCGACCTCGTCGGCCTCTTTGACGTGGACCGGAAACACCAGCGGCCAGTCGGTATCGTTGGCGACCGCTTGCATGAAGTCGTCGGTGATCAGCAGGGACAGGTTGAACTGCCGCAGACGGCCGTCTTCGCGCTTGGCGCGAATGAACTCTTTGACGTCCGGATGACTGACGTCGAACGTGCCCATCTGCGCGCCACGGCGGCCGCCGGCGCTGCTGACGGTGAAGCACATCTTGTCGTAGATATCCATGAACGACATCGGGCCGGAGGTATATGCGCCAGCGCCGGCAACAAACGCGCCGCGCGGTCGCAGCGTGCTGAACTCGTAGCCGATGCCGCAGCCGGCCTTCAGCGTCAGACCCGCTTCGTGGACCTTGTCCAAGATGCCGTCCATCGAGTCCTCGATGGTGCCCGACACCGTGCAGTTGATGGTGCTGGTGGCCGGCTTGTGCGCCAGTGCGCCGGCATTGGAGGTGATGCGACCGGCCGGGATAGCGCCACGGCGCAGCGCCCACAGAAAGCGCTCATACCACTGCTTGGTTTTCTCGGGCGTACCTTCCGCTTCAGCCAGCGCTTTTGCGACGCGCTTGTAGGTGTCGTCGATGTCGAGATCGATCGGCTCACCCTGCTTCGATTTAAGGCGGTATTTTTTGTCCCAGATGTCTTGTGATGCCGGCTGCAGGGGCATCAAAAGCGCGTCATTTTTCACCGCCTCAAGGCGAACCGTATTCATCGTGCTGCTGTCCTCCGACCTTTTAACTTATTTGGGGCTGCGTCCGCTCAGCGGCGCAGCCGTTATTAATTGTGTTCGCTAGTAAATTGTTCGTTACCGAGCTGTACGTCGACTCATTGGCCACAGCGGCCGCCGGTGAGATCCACTGTTAAGCGATTCGATCAATGCATCGCCCCTCTGCGAGGCGCTACCAAGCGAAAATTCGATGCTTTCCCCGCTGCCTGCCGTTGGCTTACCACCAGGTCGGCCTGACCTTAATGACCTGCTTGAGCTTTGCCCTCTAACCCTATGTATTGGTTAATTCAGCAACCCGACCACAAGATGTAGTGGCAAAGGCGGTTAAACGTACCCCCGAGGGGGGGCCGTGTCAACGACAAATATTGACTCTTTTATGATGCAAGGTCCGCAGACTCGACAACAGCCATGCATTAGCGGCAACGCGGCGGCAAACGCGCGGGAACACCGCCGCCTGCTGCGTGGTCTAGGCTGCTTCGTCGTGATCCGAATGAGCGCTGACCTATGCTGACCCGTCGCCTGACTTACGCTGTCGCCGCCGCCTGCCTGCTGGCCAGCTCACTGCTCCATGCCGCGCTGCCAAGCGCGGTTGATGGTCAACCAATACCGTCACTGGCACCGATGCTCGAAAGCGTCACGCCGGCGGTCGTCAACGTCAATAGCAAAACGGTGGAGCGCGTTCGCAACCCGCTGGCCGAAGACCCATTTTTTCGGCAATTTTTTGGTCTCGGCAACGTGCCGCAGGAGCGCGTCAAACAGTCGCTCGGCTCGGGCGTCGTCATCGATGCCGCAGAAGGCTTGGTCCTGACCAACAACCACGTCATCGAGGGCGCGACCGAGCTGTCAGTCACGCTCAGCGACGGGCGCACGCTGGCGGCAGAGTTTGTCGGCGCCGATCCGGATACCGATGTCGCGCTTATCCGAATTCCATCTGAAGGCCTGACCGCTGTGCCGCTGCCGCGCGATGCCAGTCATCTGCGCGTGGGTGACTTCGTCGTGGCGGTCGGCAATCCGTTTGGCCTCGGCCAGACGGTGACGTCAGGCATCGTCTCGGCGCTGGGTCGCTCAGGCTTGCAGGGGCTCGGCTATCAGAACTTTATCCAGACTGACGCCAGCATCAATCCGGGCAATTCGGGCGGCGCGCTGGTCAACCTGCGCGGTGAACTGGTCGGCATCAATTCGGCAATCTTCAGCCCATCGGGCGGCAACGTTGGCATTGGCTTTGCGATTCCGGTTGAGCTGGCGCAGGAAGTGATGCGCCAGCTGCTGGCATTTGGCGAAGTGCGGCGCGGCAGCCTCGGCATCCAGACGCAAGACGTGACTCCGCAGCTTGCCGAACTGCTCGGGCTTGGTCAGCGTCGCGGCGCCGTAGTGACCCGCGTGCAGCAGGATTCGCCCGCCGACGAAGCGGGCCTCAAGCCTGGCGACGTGATTGTCAAGATCGCCGGCAAGCCGGTGCCGGACCGCTTAGCGCTGCACAATCTTGAAGGCCTCCTGCCGGTCGACGAGGCGGTCGCCTTGGTCGCCCTGCGCGAAGGTCGCGAGCTAACGCTTTCCACCGTGCTTAAAGCTCAGCTGCGCCAGCTCGGCGGTGCCGATCTCGACCCGCGACTGGTCGGCGCACGCTTTGTCGAGCTTCCCGAGCGCGTGCGTCAGCGCGGTGGCGAGGGCGTGGCCCTTGAAGCCGTCGAACCCGGCAGCCGCGCCGCCGCCAACGGCCTGCGCGCCGGCGATATCATCACCGCCGTCAACCGGCGCGACGTATCTGACTTAGCGAGCCTCGCGGCACGTCTGTCGCAGCCGCCGCCGCAGCTGGTCTTAACCGTGGTGCGCGGGCGGCAGGCGGTGCTGGCGCTGATGGAGTGAAGCTGTCGCTGCGCTCACAGGCAGCGGCAAAGCGGCGTGCTATGTTGCGGGCGGTTGTGTGTCGTTCGATCCCATTTACCTGATCGCATATCTTTGATCCTCGCCATTACCCTAGACCTCGATGACACGCTGTGGCCCATCGCGCCGGTCATCGATCTTGCCGAGGCTGCCCTGCAGCGCTACCTGCTCCAGCATGCGCCGCTGGCCGCGCAGCGCTGGCCGTTGGCGGCCATGCGCGAACTGCGCGAGCGCGTCGCCGCGGATAATCCGCACCTTGCCCACGACTTCACGGCGCAGCGTCGGCTTTCGTTACAGCACGCGTTGAGCGACGTGGGTGCCGATCTGGCCCTGCTCGAACCGTGTTTTGACGCGTTTATTGACGCCCGCCATCAGGTCACGCTGTACGCCGACACCGAAGCCGCCCTGCTGCGCATGCGCGGCGTTCGCCCGCTGGCGGCGCTGACCAACGGCAACGCCGACGTGGCGCGGATTGGCATTGGTGAACATTTTCAGTTTGCGATCAGCGCACGCGAGCACGGCGCAGCCAAGCCGGACGCCAGCATCTTTCACGCGGCGTGTGAGCGCTTCAAGCTGCCGCCAGCTGCGGTACTCCACGTCGGTGACGACCCGCACATGGACGTGCATGGCGCGGCGCGCGCCGGCATGCGCAGCTGCTGGATCAACCGCACACGCGCCGTCTGGCCCGCCGATCTGCCGCCAGCCGACATTGAAGTATCCGACTTGCACCAGCTCGCCGACTGGCTCGACGCCGCCGGCACCCACCGTCATATCGCCTGAGCGCCGCCGATGAGCCTGCCGCCCTGTTTTACCTCTGAAGATGCCAGCCCGCGCGCCATCCCGCTGCTCGCCGTCAGTAAAGATGGCCTAGTCGCCTCGCTGGCGGCGCAGCCCACGTCCACGGCGCGCTGGGCACAGGCGCAGGGCTTCACGGCTGAACCCGGCAGTCTGCTCTGCGTGCCTGATCCCGCCGGCGGTATGGGGCTGGCGATGGTCGGCATTGGTGATCCGCTTGATCCCTTTTCGATCAGCCATGCGCCGCTTGGATTACCAGCGGGCGACTACCGACTGGTCACCGGATCCGGTCATCCAATGACCCTCAGCACGGCGCTGCTGGGCTGGGGTTTGGGTGCGTATCGCTTCGAGCGCTATCGCAAAAGCGGCCGCACGCCGGCGCGCCTGCTGCTGGGCAGCGACGCCGCCGCGCAGTCCGAAGCGTTCACGGTGCTGAAAGCCAGCACCTTGGTGCGCGACCTGATTAATACGCCGACCGAACACATGGGCCCGGACGAGCTGGAAGCCGCTGCCGGACGCGTCGCTCAAGCCTACGGCGGCAAGCTCAGCTGCGTGCGCGGCGACGACTTGCTCACGCAAAACTTTCCGGCAATTCATGCGGTCGGTCGTGCCAGCCATCGGGCACCGCGCTTGATCGAAGTCACTTGGGGCGACGAGCGCCATCCGCGCCTTTCAATAGTCGGCAAAGGCGTGTGCTTCGACACCGGCGGCCTGAACATGAAAGGCGCTGACGGCATGCGCAACATGAAGAAGGACATGGGCGGTGCGGCGCACGCGCTTGGGCTTGCCCAGCTGGTGATGGCGCGCAAGCTGCCGGTGCGTTTGCAGCTGCTGATTCCTGCGGTAGAAAACGCGGTGGGCCCGAATGCGTTCAGGCCCGGCGAAGTGCTCGACACCCGCGCCGGCATCAGCGTGGAAGTGGACAACACGGACGCGGAGGGCCGGCTGGTTCTGTGCGATGCGCTGACCTACGCGGCCGAGAGCAAGCCGGAGCTGCTGCTCGACTACGCTACGCTGACCGGCGCCGCTCGTATCGCGCTCGGACCAGACCTGCCAGCGCTGTTCTGCAACGATGAAGCACTGGTTGCAGACTACCTTAGCGCTGCTGGCGAACAGCGCGATCCGCTGTGGCGCATGCCGCTGTGGCGACCCTACCTCAGCTACCTCGTCAGCAGCGTTGCCGACATCGCCAACAGCGGCGGCTCACGCATGGCGGGCTCCGTCACCGCAGCGCTGTACTTGGAGCGCTTCGTCGCCGACGATCAGCGCTGGGCGCATGTGGACGTCTACTCGTGGAACGACAGCAGCCGCGCGGGTAAGCCTTCGGGTGGCGAGGCGCAAGGCCTACGCGCGGCGTTTGCGATGCTCAAGAATCGCTATTCTGCAAACTAGTTTTGACCCAGCGCCGACCAGCGCTCGCGTGAGCGCTTAGCCCCGATGAGCAGGCCCAGACGAGCACGCCCCGATTGAGCACGCCCCAATGAGTACGCCCGCATGAGCACGCCCGACAGCCCGAATTCTGCATCCAGCGCCGGCGACATGCTGCGCGAGCTGCGGATTGATCGCAGCGGCACCGAAAAAAAGAAGCGCCGCTGGCCGTGGATCGTCGGCGCACTAGTCGCGCTGATCGTCGTTGCGTTTGTCGTGTTGGGAAATCGCCCGTTGACCGTCGAGACCGCCGTCGCGCGCAGCGCCGCCAACGACGGTCCGGTGTCAGTGCTGGATGCGTCGGGCTACGTCACCCCGCGCCGCATCGCCACCGTTTCGTCAAAAATTACCGGCAAGGTCCGCGACGTGCTGATTGAAGAAGGCATGGTGGTCGAAGAGGGCCAAGTGCTAGCGCGGCTCGATCCGACCGATGCCGAAGCACAAGCCACACTGGCTGCCTCGCAGCTCGCCGCCAATGAAGCGGCACTGGGTGAAGCGCGGGCCTCCCTGGTGCTGGCAGAAAAAACGCTGCGGCGCTCGCAGGAGCTAGCAGCCGCGAAGCTGCAGCCGGCCTCGACCTTGGATCAGTCGCAGGCAGACTACGATGCCCGCCGGGCGCGCTTGAATCAGCTGCAGAAGCAGGTCCAAGTTTCCCGTGATCAGCTCGCCGTAACGCTGCTCGGCGTTGATAACACGATCATCCGCGCGCCGTTCGCCGGCGTCATCGTCGCCAAAGCCGCGCAGCCGGGCGAGATGATCAGCCCGGTATCGGCCGGCGGTGGATTCACCCGCACCGGCATCGGCACGCTGGTCGACATGCAATCACTGGAGGTGCAGGTCGACGTCAACGAGGCCTACATCGGCCGCGTCAAGCCCGATCAACCTGTGGAAGCCGTGCTCAATGCGTACGCCGACTGGCGCATTCCGGCCTCCGTGATTGCAATCATTCCGACCGCCGACCGCAGCAAGGCGACGGTCAAAGTGCGAATCGCGCTGGACAGCCGCGACCCGCGCATCGTTCCCGACATGGGCGTTCGAGTGAGCTTCCTCGATCCCGAAGCCGGCAAAGAAAACGCCGGCGGCGTCTGGGTGCCGGTGCGTGCGCTAGTCGGCGAAGGCAGCGACGCGGCGGTGTTTGTCGTCACCGACGGCGTCGCCAATCGGGTCAACGTGAGCTTGGGCGAAACGCGCGACGCCGAGCGTCGCGTACTCAGCGGACTCAAGCCCGATGACGTCGTGGTGCTGGCGCCGCCGCGGCAGCTCAACGATGGCGGGCGCGTGGCGGTGGCGGCGAAGTGATGCGCGCGACGTGTAGCAAAGTAGGTCGGCTGCAGCGCAGCGCACTGTCCTGATGAGCAACTCGCCGCCCCTCGTCGAAATCCGCGCGCTGACCAAGGTTTACGTGCGTGGGAAAGAGCGCTTGGAAGTCCTGCACGGGATCGAGTTG
>JBBSIY010000077.1:0-11434 GCA_038257785.1 Lysobacterales bacterium | reverse complement strand
GCTCATTGAAGCGCAAGTTTGGCGAAGCGCCAATTCGCGTGGTGTTGATACCTATTTCGCCGCGCTCGGTTACCACCATACGCCAGATGCCATCGTGCCAAATTCCGGTGTAGTCGTCGGCGTTGTCGCCGCGCCCGATGTAGGACGTTAGTCCCGTATCACTGCCTAACCACATCCCGCCGCCTGGCTCCGTGGTCCCAGTGCCTCCCGCTCTGCTCGCGAAGCGCCCAGAATTTAATAGCGTTGGGCTGCCCGCAGCGGAAATCGTGCTGCTGCCAGCCGTGTCGATAACGCCGCCGTTTGAGCGAATGACTAGGCCGCCATCACTGTTTCGCGTGAACAGCGAACTCTCAGAGCCGTTGCGGCTTTGCAGCACCATGTCGGCGTCCGCGTCGCCAGAGGTTTTTGGGAAAATCAACAGATCGGACGCGCTGCCGGGAATTGCCGCGCGCTTATTGATCGAGACCCCGCTCGGCGAGGCCAACACTAACGTTTGATTGTCGGTGTTGCCGACAAAGTTGTTAGTCGGATTGGTGCCGGCGTTGCCTTCGGTGTCCCAGCACACAGCGCCCAACGCCACCTTCGGATCAAAGCGCGTCGGTTCACCAAGCGGAACAAATCCGTTGGAGTCCGCCGCCGCCACTTCGGTTCTGAGCGCCATCGCGGGGGCGGAACTCAGGTCGATGCCGAAATCGACATCCACCGCAAAGCTGCCGTCGACCACGTTGACGCGGTAAAGGGTGAGGGGGCTGCTGATAGATACAGTTTTCGCCTCGTTGAGCAGGGTGACGCGCAGGTCGTACTGCCCATTGGCTGGCACGCCGCCGTCATTGAGCGTGCCGCGATATGTCCACGGTGTGGCGTTCGCACTGGACGCGAGACTGAGCGAAAACAGTGCAGCGATGGTGACGCTGATCAGTGTGCGTTTCATGATGGTTTCCTATGGAGAGATGCTTGCTTGCGAGCAGGTCGGGCTATTCAAAACCGTTGCGGAAAATTTCGTTGCCCACCGGGCCGCAGGTCCCGCCCAGCGCTTTGCTATCGGGCTGCATCTGCGCCTTCAGGGCGAATCGACCGGCGCTGTCGGCGCTAGGCTCGCGGGGCTTGGAACTAAGGACCGCGTTGAGCTGGAAGCGCCCGTCCGTGCTTGCAGGCACGCCTGGGCTGAGCCGCGCGTCGCCAGACAGTTGTCCGGGTTCAGCCAAGACTGTGGTGCTGTAAATCAGCAGCATTAGTAAAAGTCGTCGCATGGGGATTCCTCTAAGGCTTCCGATAGGAGCGGATTCACACGTGGGTCGCCTGCGGCGCGCGACCGAGACGTTAGGTTGAAACAGCGGTTGCATCTGTCTGGCGATGCCTTATGCGATTAACGCGCGCGTCCTTAATCGGAAGCCGCGTTTCGCCGAAGCAATACCGTCCCTTCCGCACTCGCGAAACGGCGGTGCCGACGGACATGGAGGCTGGTCCTGCTGACAGGCGGCCTAAAGATTCTGCGGGAACAGAAATCTCCCATTGGGCGGGCACTGCAGTACGGAAGAGTTACGCGCTCGCGGCTCCTATTTCACCGCTGACCTTCATTCTCTTTCGTCTGCGGTGCCAGCCGCGATTTTTCCTGCCGTAGCGTCTCAGCGGATTCTAAAATCCGATTGATCTGCGGCAGCAAGCGGCCGGTGTCGTATACCGAGTCGGGCGGGGCAGCCAGGTCTAGCTGCTGATACACGGCCCGCATGTCGCCCTGCAGCGGAGCACCGCGCGCGCGCAGCCAGTCGCCGGCTTTGCTTAAGTGGGCGCGCGCGGTGGGCAAGTCTTGCTGCGCAATGGCGTCTTGCGCGAGCCAAAGCCAGCTGCGCCAGCACTGCGGATCGTCTTGGTCGGTCTGCACGCTCGCCAAGTCGCGCAGCTCGCTGTGAGCTTGTGGCGTGCCGGCAATTCGCAGCTGCGCAGCACGTGCAGCTCGGGTGCAGTGGCTATGATCCCCGCACAGTTTCACCGCAAGGAGGTGGGCGCGCTCGCTGCGAGCAGAAGCAGCGGCCCAATCTCCAGCTGCCACCGCAATCACCGAGCCGATGTAGTAAAGCGGCTGGAGCTCGACGATGGATTCATCCGGAAAACGGCTGTTGAAGGCCAAGCGCTGCAGGTAAACCGACTCAGCGTCGGTCCAACGTGCAGCGTGGGCTAGGCCGACCAAACGGATATCGTTCAGTCCGTCGCAGTAGCTGGAGTCGTGGCCAAAATATCCGCCGCACCAGCTCAAGGCGCGGTCGGCGGATTGTCCGGTTTCAGAGTTGGGAGAAAGAGCATGCAACATCTCCGCTGTCGTGCCGATGGCTAGTCCCGCATTGGCGTTGGTTAAACCATAGCGCTGCACGGCTCGCACGTGCTCGGGCAGCAGGTCGGCTAGCTCGTTGTAGTTGAACTCCCGAAATGCCACGAACAAGCGGTTGCCGTAGTAGTAGATCTCACTGGGCTTTCCTTCCTCTGGACTCATGTCACGCTGCCGGTCTGCCAGCAGTTCACGCGTATTAACCGTCCTCATTTGAACAAGGCGTTGCTCACCTTTCGCTAGATTCAGGCCTATATCTCGCAAATGAGCACGAGACTGCGGGTCGTTTGCCAGTTCGTTGTTGTGGCGGAGCTGGATTTCGGCCAAATGCGCGTGCGCTTCGGGCAGCCGCTCCGCCCACCACAAGAAGTAGAGATGATCGAGCCGAATGCGCAGCTGCTGTGCCTTCGATAGGCCGATGGGGTCCATCAGCGCCAGGCGCTTGTCGCTGGCCTGAACCGCCAAACCGATCGGCTGGTTGCGGCCAAAGATGCCCGCCAAGGTGGTGTACAGCTCAAACTTCGCGCGCGGGCTGTCGAGCGTCTCCACTTCATGGAATCCGCGCTGCGCGAGTTCCAGCGCACTGACCTCGCGCCCCGTGGTCCAGCGATTAGCACCGGCGAATACTCGCAGCACAAAGTTCTTTACCGCCAGCGCGTTGGCGGCCTCCTCCTGCGCGTGCGTGCGCTGCCAAAGCGCTGCACTGGTGATGGCCAGCAGAACGCTAGTCACGGCCACCGCAACACGCCTGCGCCGTATCCATTTGCCGATGCGATAGCGCGTACCGCCCGCGTGCGCAAACACAGGCACGTTGCCTTGCCAACGTTCAAGCTCGGCGTCGAATTCCGCGATACTGGCGTAGCGCGCGCTCGGCTCTTTGCGCAGCGCGCGCCGCAAAATGGCCTGCAGATCGCGATCCAATCCGTTTGGAAGGGTGGGCTCTCGCTCAAGCACGGCGCGCACCTGCGCGCTGGCCGTGAGCTCACCAAACGGTGACTGCCCGCCGAGCAGCTTGCAGGCCAACGCTGCGAGTCCATAGACATCGGTGGCGGCAGTGCTGCGTTCGGCGCGCACCTGCTCAGGCGCGGCGAAACTGAGCGTATAGCCGGCCGTGGTGGCGGTGGCATTGGCCTGCAGTGATTGGGCAACGCCAAAGTCCAACAGCACAATACGGCCAGCCTCATCGATCAAAATGTTGGCCGGCTTGATGTCTCGATGCAGCACTAGCTGCGCGTGGGCATAGGCGATGATGTGTGCCACCTCTCGCAGCAGCGCAACGCGGTCGCGCAGAGAGAGTTGCTGGGTGTCAGCGTAGGCATCAATCGGCCGGCCAATGATGCGTTCGATCACCAGATAGGGCGCGCCATCGGCTAGCACGCCGCCATCGATCAGCGATGGCAATCCGGGGTGCTTCATTGACGCGAGCAGCTGCCGTTCGCGCAGCATGCGGCGCACGGCGTCAGCGGATGGCGGTGAGCTGAGCGGCACTTTCAACACGGCTTGCTGCTCAAAACCGCCTCCAACGCGCGAGACCGCGAGCGCAATGGCTTGTCCGCCACGCCCCAGCTCGCCGTTGATGCGCCAGCGTCCAAGCGACTCGCCGACAGTGAATATGCGCTCCAAACTCACTCGCTGAGCCGCTGGCTGCTCGAAGAAATCGGCATGGCGCGCCAGCCCTTGCAGCAGCTTGCGCACTGCGGCGACGGCCGCAGGCGTAAATCGATCCGCCAGTGCGTCTAGTCGATCCAGCTGCTGGCTTTCTTCATGCTCTGCGAGCAGATCAAACAGGGCGTCTATCTCTTCGAGCAATTGGCTCGCGGGCAGGGTCGCAGCGAAATCAGTCGTCACCCAACACCTCAGACAAGAGCGCGCGCGCCTGCAGCCAGTCGCGGCGAACTGTTTTTTCGGTGATGCCAAGCAGGTCCGCAATTTCCTGATTTTCGAAGCCCGCAAAAAAGCGCATTTCCACCACTTGAACGAGGCGGGCGTGGCTGCGGCGCATGGCCGTCAGCGCTGCGTCTATGGCGAGAATGCGATCAATATCACGCGCCTCGAAGGCTATCGGCGCATCGTCCTCTAGGCTGACCAGCGGTGCGTCGCGCTTCTGCGCACGGCGCGCGCGAATATGGTCGATCAGCGTATTGCGAACGACGCTAGCAAAAAGTGCGAAGTAGCGTTCCCGTTCGATGCTGGTGTGGGCCGAAGGAATGCGCAGAAATGCTTCGTTGACCAGCGCCGTCGTATTGAGCGTGCCAACCGGCATTCGCCGCCTTTGTCCTGCCGCAATGGCGCGCAACCGGGCGTAGGCAGCGGGCAACAGCGTCTGCACCAGACTGGCTGTCGGGACATCAACCTCGGCTTCGACGTTATCTTGGTTGTCGATACTCACGCCCGATCCATGGACAGCCAAACCAAGCGCGCATCATGGCATTGCCGCAGTCATGAGTGCATTGGGTTGTCGGCGCTTTTTCTACCGCCGCGTAGCCAAACGGCGAACCGGCACGGCGGCAGCTCAGATTGCGATGGTCGAGCGTGTTTGGTGGGCGTAGAGTGACTGATACCGCTAGAGGACCAGCCGCATGAAGCGCCTCATTGATGGATTGATTCTACTGGTCGTCGTGTTCCACATCGCGGTGATGGTGCTCGAGATGTTTTTTTGGAATCACCCGATTGGCCACCGCATCTTCGGCACCACGGTCGAGACGGCGGCGGTATCGGCGGTTCTGGCTGCCAATCAAGGTCTTTACAACGGATTTTTGGCGGCCGGACTTGGCTGGGCGCTGGCAGCGGATCGTCGTGATCTGAAGCTGTTCTTTCTTGGCTGCATCGTCCTCGCGGGTATTTTTGGCGGCGCAACCGCCAAGCTCAGTATTCTTTTTACCCAAGGCCTGCCGGCCTTAATTGCGCTGCTAGGCGTATGGATGACGCCTACCGCTAGAGCAAGGAGTTGATGCCGCGCAGCTGGCGCTGGCTCACCAACACAAGATGTCAGAGTGTTTGGTTGGCGCAACGCGAGCTGGCGTGATTTCGCTCGATTCGCGTGACGGTTGCCCGTATGAACGCGCGAGAGTCGGCCGCGTAATCCCACTGTTCAATATCGCAAACGCCCACAGCGCCGGGCATCCGGCGGAGCACATGGACCGAGTTCGGTTTGCCATCGCGCACGCGGTTCGACACCGATGTTCCAGCCTGCACGATCCAAACTTGCCGTGAGAGCGTGGAAATGAGCGGGTACATCGGTCGGACATAGGGCAAGTGAATATGGCCGCCCAAGATGATGTCGGCACCGGCGTCGGCGAACGCATGCAGCGCTTCTCGATAGCCATATGCGCGGTTGACTTGGTCGTGCTCGGTAACCGCATGCAGCGGGTGATGCAGCGCGACGATCTGAAACGCATCGCTGGAAGCCGAGCGCAGTCGGTGACAGGTGGCTTCGATTTTCTTCGCACTCAGCGCGCCGTCTTTGTGCCGCCGCGGGCTGGTGGAGTTGACGCCAATCACCCGCCACAACGGCGACTCCCAGGTCGGTTCAAGCTCGTCGCCAAATGCGCGCCGATAGCCGGCATACGGCCAGAAGACGCGAGCAAGAAGATTGAATAGCGGGATGTCATGATTGCCGGGAATCGCAATGACCGGGCAGGGGAGTTGCTCGCAGAAAGCCTTCGCCGCACAAAACTGAGCAGCTCTGGCTCGCTGAGTGATGTCGCCGGTAAGAATGACGCGATCAGGCTGAATCTCTCGGCTGAGCGCAAGCAAGGCAGCGACTGCGGCGGGTGTTTCTGTCCCAAAGTGTGGGTCAGATATTTGTAAGAGCGCGCTCATCCGGGGTCACCGTCTGCCGATGCAGGACCGCTAGCGCGCAGGCGCAGGCGCGTGGGTGCAACCGCAAACTGCAGCGGAAGCGACATGCGGCAAATTTCGCCGTCAAGCGCGACTTTGATCGGTCGTCTGAAGCGCCGCCCGCCCAAGCTTGCCTCCAGCTGGACGCAGCGCTGGGCTGCCACCTCCATCGCTGCGCCAAGCTGGCCAAGCGCGCCGGTGAGGATTAGCTTCAAGAGTCCGAGTTTGCTGATGGGTGCGAGCGTGATGGCCATAAGCTGGCCGTTACCGACGGTGCCCGAGTCGTCAATGCCTAGGCGCGCCAACTGAATCGGATTGTTGCAGACAATCAGCGTTGGGGTTTTTACGGCGTGCCGGCTGTGGTCGTGCTCCGTTTTCAGCGCGAGCGACAGCATTCGGTGATCGCGCAGCAGGGTGACCATCGCCGCAACGATGGCGACCAAGCGGTGTCGCCCAAGCGACCGCTTCCATGACTCACGATCCTCAAGCACCTTCGGATACAGCCCGATACTGGCGTTGACCAAGAAGACCTTGTCGTTCACGAGCCCTACGTGCGCCGGCCGCGGCGGCGAAGCGAGCATAGACTCGACCGCTTGGTCTAAATCTGACGAGATGCCGTACGCGCGGCCAAAGTAGTTAAACGTGCCTTGTGGGATCACGCCGAGAGGCACGTTAGCTGCCAGCGCCGCAGTCGCCACCGCGTTGATCGTCCCGTCGCCACCACACGCAACAAGGGTGCCGCCGCTGTCCTTCGCCTTTTGTGCTGCGCTCGCGGCGGCATGCGGCAACGCCTTGCCGTCTCTAAACTCAACGAACTCAAAACGCTGAGACGCAGCGTTCAACAGGCGTTCGATTGTGGCGCGCGCGCTTTCAGAGTCGCTATGGCCCGATGCCGGATTCAGCACAACGAAGTAGAGATCACCGACACTTGAGGGGTTAGGCATGTCGAGGATTCTGCCATGCAGCCGTTAAGACAATGCATGGAGAGAATCAAGAGCAGCTCTCCCTGGTGCCAGTCTTCTTGCTACCTACCGCATGGGTGCCCGATGCAGCACAGTGTCGGTATGCTGCGTGAACATTGCCACCTTTCCATCCAAGAACCGCCACACGTGGACGAAGGGCGCGCGGAATGATTTTCCAGTCGCTTTAAATGTCGCGCTGTATTGGCCGATGACGACAACCGACTTGTCGCGAGAAAAATACTCTATTGGCACTGCAGCAAACCCTTCCCAGTCGCCCGCTAGCTTCATGAAGACACCATCGAGTACCGCTTGAGGCCCTACGTAGATGCCACCATAAGGTCCACCTGCGGCCTCAGTCCATTCGATATTGGGGGCGAGTGCGCCGAGTACAGCCGGTATATCGCCTGTGGCAAACGCGGCGTATAAGCCGGCAACGGCAGCTTCAGGATTGGACATGAGTCGAGCAGTTCCTTGAGTACGAAGCGTTGAGGCGAACTTCAATCCTTAATGACAAGTAGGCGAATTTCGGTCATATCTTCAATTGCAAACTTGACGCCCTCGCGACCGAGACCAGAATCTTTGACGCCGCCGTAGGGCATGTTGTCGACCCGCCAGCTGGGCACGTCGTTGATGACCACACCGCCGACTTCGAGCACGTCCCATGCGCGCATCGCCTTGCGAATGTCGTGAGTGAACAGGCCGGCCTGCAGGCCGAACATGCTGTTGTTGATCTGCTTTAGCGCTGCCTCGAAATCACTGTACCGATACAAGGCGGCCACCGGGCCGAAGGCTTCTTCGCAGTTGATCTCCGTATCGAGTGAGACATCCTCAAGCAAGCAGGCTTCCAGCATCGCGCCTTTGCGTCCGCCACCGCAGAGTAGCGTCGCGCCTTTGTCGACCGCCTTCTTGACCCAGCTCTCGAGCCGCTTGGCTTCGCTCTCGGCAATCATTGGGCCGATGAACGTCTTCTCCTCTTTCGGGTCGCCCATCGGCAGCGCCTTCACTGCCGCCGTGAGCTTGTCACGCAGTTCGTCGTAGATGCTGTCGTGCGCGATGATGCGCTGCACGCTGATGCAGCTTTGGCCGGACTGGTAGTACGCACCGAACACCACGCGCTCGACGACGTGATCAAGGCGATCCGCCTGATCGGCGTCGACCAAACACGCCGCATTGCCGCCAAGCTCAAGGATGACTTTCTTCCGACCGGCCTTCGCCTTCAGCTCCCAGCCGACACCAGGCGAGCCGGTAAAGCTGAGCAATTTCAGGCGGTCATCGACAGTGAATAGATCAGCGCCATCACGCGCGCATGGCAGTACTGAAAATGACCCCTTCGGAAGATCGGTTTCTGCCAACACTTCGCCGATGATCAAGGCACCAATCGGCGTGCGCGAGGCGGGCTTCATCACCCATGTGCAGCCTGCGGCAATGGCCGGTGCAATCTTGTGCGCCGCCAAGTTGAGCGGGAAATTGAACGGGCTGATCAAGGAGCACGGGCCAATTGGCACGCGCTTCCACATGCCGCGGTAGCCTTTCGCACGTTCGGCGATTTCGAGGTTCATCACCTCGCCACCGATTCGCACCGCCTCTTCCGCGCCAATGCGGAAGGTGTCGATCAGGCGCGACACTTCGCCGCGTGAGTCCTTAATTGGCTTGCCGGCTTCGATGCACAGCGCCAGTGCGATCTCTTCGAAACGCTCTTTGAAACGTTTGACGCAATGGTTCAGAACTTCCTGTCGCTTATACGGCGGGAAGGCCTGCATGGCTTCTTGGGCCTCGGTTGCGGCGGCAATGCCGGCGTCAATCGCCTTTGCATCGGCCAGCGCTACGCGTGTTGCAACCTCACCGGTGTACTTGTCAGTGACTTCGAGATCGGTGTTGGCGAACACGGCCTCGTTGGCGAGATAGTAAGGGTAGGTCGGTTTCAACATGGCTATTCATCCGGTACGCGAGGCTATGTCCGCCATCAGAAAAACGTCCACGCCGCCCACACTTGAGCGGCCTGCGTGGTCAGAATGGGGCAAAGGCTCAATGCCCCAAGGGAGGATCACGATCCGCTGACTACAGCTTCGCTGATAGCTCTTTTATCTCGTTATTCAAGATGCGGTCGTTGTCCGAGTAGTCGATGGGGACTTCGATCAGATCGAAACCTGGCTCCTGTAGGGTCTTCTCAAGCAATTCCGCGAACTCGCCCGCGCTGCTCGGGCGGTGGCCACGCGCGCCGTAGCTCTCGGCGTACTTGACGAAATCCGGGTTGCCCATGTCCATGCCGAAATTGGCGAAACCCATGTTCGCCTGCTTCCACTTGATCATGCCGTATGCGTTGTCGCGCACCACGATCATCGTCATGTTGAGGTTGAGGCGGACGGCGGTTTCGATCTCTTGCGAGTTCATCATGAAGCCGCCATCGCCTGCGAGGGCAACCACTTTTCGATCAGGGAAAACCATCTTCGCCGCCATGCCGGACGGAAGGCCCGCCCCCATGGTGGCAAGCGCGTTGTCGAGCAGCATGGTGTTGGGCTCGCTGCAGCGGTAGTAGCGTGCGAACCAAATCTTATACATCCCGTTGTCCAGACATAGGATGTCTTTCGGACCCAGCACTTTGCGGATGTCTGCGACCAGTCGCTGCGGGTACATCGGGAAGCGGTCGTCATCCTTGCCTTCGGCAAGGTGTGCCGTCATTGCATCGCGCACTTTGTCGAAGAAGCTGAAATTCCAATGCGTTTGCTTGGCAAGCCGTTGCTTCATCCGCCATACCGAGTTGGCGATATCGCCGATAACCTCCACCTGGGGGAAGTAAACCGTATCGACTTCTGCGCCGAGGTAGTTGACGTGAATGACCTTGCGCAGCCCCTTGCTCATGAAGAACGGCGGCTTCTCGATCACGTCGTGACCGATGTTGATGATGCAATCAGCGCTCTCGATCGCACGATGGACAAAGTCACCGGACGACAACGATGCATTGCCTAGCCACAGCGGGTGGTGCTCGTCGACGACACCTTTACCCATCTGAGTGGTGAAGAACGGAATGCCTAGCTCATCAACAAACTCGCGCAACATTTTTGAAGTCGTCTTGCGGTTGGCACCGGCGCCAAGCATCAGCAGGGGATGCTTGGAGTTAGTGATTGCATCGACCGCATGCGCAATGGATTTGTCATCGGCCACCGGGCGGCGCGAATGGCTCTTCTTGATGACAATGGCATCGGAATGCTCGTCGGCAATATCTTCCGGGAGCTCAAGGTGGGCGGCACCTGGACGCTCTTCCTCACTGCGCCGAAACGCTTCGCGGACGCGGGCAGGGATGTTGTCGGCCGACACGATCTGTTTGGTGTATTTAGTCAACGGTTTCATCATGTCGACGATGTCGACGATCTGAAAATGGCCTTGCTTGCTGAGCTTGACCGGCTTCTGTCCGGTGATCATCAACATCGGCATTGCGCCGAGCTGCGCATACGCGGCGGCGGTGACAAAGTTAGTGGCGCCAGGTCCCAGCGTCGCGAGGCATACGCCCGCTTTGCCGGTAAGCCTGCCGTACGTGGCCGCCATGAAGCCAGCGCCCTGCTCGTGCCGCGTCAAAATTAGCTTGATGTTCGATGTGCGCAGCGACTCGAGCAAGTCGAGGTTTTCCTCGCCGGGAATACCAAAAATGTACTCGACGCCTTCAGCTTCCAGCGCACGCATAAACAGATCAGATGCTTTCATTAACGCTCCCCTTACTGGTTAAATCTTGATGGTTTGGCGCGGCTCGATAGCTCGATATGGCGCAACGGAACAATCTTCCCCACCGGCATTCTCGACTCCGTAGCCGGGCAGGTCAACGCGACGCCGGAGCAGGTTCGACAATGTGATCAACCGCAACCGTCATCGCACCGTCGGCCACTCGCACCCTCAGGCGTTGCGCCGGTCGCACATCTGTCACGCTGGCGACGACCTTGCCGTCCTCCGCTTGGACGATGGCGTAGCCCCGTGTGAGCGTGGCCTGGGGTCCGATTGCCTCTAAGGTTCGTGTAAGGGCGGAACTGCGCTGCTGCTGGTGATCGAGAAGCTGCCGCATGGCGCGGCCCAATCGTAGCGAGGCGTCGGCGTAGGTGCGGCGTGTGACAGCCAATTGGCGAATCGGCGATTGTCCCTGCAGACGCTGACTTCGCGCGTGCAGGCGTTCGCGCACGAGCCTCAGCGTGCGCGTCTGCTGTTGTCGAACGCGATCTGTCAGCTGGCTAAGTCGCTCCACATAGCGCGACCAGCGCTGTCGCGGATGGCATTGCGTCAGTCTAAGTTGCATATGGTCGAGCCGCTGCATCGCGGTTTGCTG